>CAKUTY010000047.1 GCA_934692455.1 uncultured Erysipelotrichaceae bacterium | reverse complement strand
TTGAGACGCGTAAGAATTGGCCACAAGACACCAGAAATCACCATCATAAAAGGCATAATCATATAAACCAAAGAATTTGTAAGATCATTACCATCCATATAATTCTTATAGACATTAATCGAAGCTACAAAAATCATTGCCAAAGACATCGTTAAACTAGGACCAATCTGATAAACAAGAGGCTTCTGCTTAATCTTTCTAAGCTCGTTATACTTTTTAATCTCGGGAATCTCTATAACCTTAGGTTCATTCAACAAATAATTATGAGTTAAAGGCTTAACATTCTCATAAATAATTGAAAGCTCATCTAATTCTTTTTCCTTAATCCTATTTTCAACTAAAAAATTATTGATATATAAGAAATCATCATAATAATAGAAACTAAAATTATAAAAAGAAATGAAATCACCACTGCTTAACTCCTCATCCTTATAAGCCTTACCATTTAAAAGTAAAACAGGTGCATTAGTCTTAAGCTTATGATCCTTATACATCAGATAATATTCCTTCAACATTGGATCCTTATTCTCAATATTAGCCTTAGGCGAACTGATATACAAGAAAGGCTCATTATTATAAAGCTTATAATCATCAATACCCTTAGAATCACTATATACAAACAAGCGGATTTCGCTTATTAAATCACTTGTCTTAATCACATACTTACGTTCTTCTAATCTTCTAACTTTATCGTGATCACTGAAAAAGAAACCCTTATGAAGGCAAATATAAAGGCGACCACTCTTATCTACAATCTCAATACCTCTATAATTAAAAGGTAGGATGTTTTTAGTAATCTCTACCCTTGTCAATTCATTCCCATCTTGAATTAATATAAACATGTTTAGCCCTCACTCACTAACACATTAATCGATACACTATATTTATGGTCTTTAGTAGAGACAACAACTTCACTAGCTCCCTTTCTAACCCCATAAACAACACCATTATTAACAGTAACTACACTATTATCCTTACTGCTATATTCCAAATCATTTAAACTATATTTACTAGGTAAACCCTTAATCTCAATCTGATAAGACTCACCAATCTTAATAACCTTAGAATACTTATTCAAAAGAATCTTATCCGTATTAATAGGACCTGAATCATTCTTATTTGTCTTTAAACGATCCTTTCTTGTACACTTATCCACAAAAACAAAATTCTCTATATGACTCTTATTTTTAAAAACCTGATTCTTCTCATCTAATAACTCAATATCACGAGAAACACCTAACTTTGATAAAACTGTCTTTGGTGTATTAAACCTTAATTTCAACATCCAATTCAAAGACAAATCACCACAAACCTTCACGTCTCTATTTTCTTTAGCTAATTCATCATAAGTACTATAAGCTTCATCTACACTTAATTTCTCATGATTACCTTCTTCATCATACAAATGTAAAGTGGTACCCACCTTAGCCTTAATACCCAAATCAGCCTCGATATCCATCAAACAAGCCTTAGCAGCCTCAAGATTAAAATTAAGACCAACTGCAGCCGAAGAAGAACCGCCGATCTTTAAATTCACATCACGATCATTCTCATTAATAAAACGAACCTTGCCATTTCGATTCTCGAAGCCCTTAGAAGACTTATTCGCAACCACTATTTCAACCTTACCCGAGGTATAAAACTTAGCCAAAACTTCCACATTAAAAAACAATGTAGGTACGCCCTCAACAGGAACCTTCAACTCACAAATCTTAATAGTAGCCTCAGTCTCATCACTTTTTTCCTTAATCATTGACTTAGCTAAATTCACAAAAGAAGATGAATCCAAGTCCTTTAAATCTAAGTAACAATTCTTATAACGGCCAACAGAAACACCGATTTCCTCTACCGTCTTATAATTAAGCTTCAAATAAGCATTCTCAATAGTATCCGTCTTAAACTTCCAAATATAAGCGGGCTTCAAGTTACAAACACTTATATCACAAAAGAAATTCAAACCATCTACATTCTTAGAAATCCTAGCATCAATACTACTTCTTGTAATCTTATAAGACACATTAAAACCATCTTTAGTAAAACGATTACTTGTACCACCAGCTAAAAGCTCACGATCATTATTCACATAAGCCTCTGTATCATAATCAGTTTCAACCACAATCGCCTTAGTCAAATCTAATTCACTATTATCTGAAATCTCAAGACTCTCAAATATCTCATCAAAAGTTGCCTCCCTTGTTAAGAAAGCACCATTATGGAAACCCGTGACAATCACAAAACAATCATCTTCTTCTAGATAAACTAATTCGCCAGATTTCAAATTAGCACTCGTCTTTAAATAAGCACCATCTTTTTCATACACCTTAATCTCTTTATATTCTTCTTTATAAGTTACTTCTTCTTTTCTTTCTATTTCCTTGTTGTTGATAAGACTTACAGCCTTCTCAATAGCACCTAAAGCATCCTTTTCATTTACTAATTCATCATCAGCCTTAACCCTTTTAATAATTTCCTTTTTCTTTAAAGCCTTAACACTTGTATCATCATTCTCAATTAAATTATTCAAAGTTAAAGCTAAATACCCATAAGTTAAATATTCGGGATATTCCTCACTCTCAACAACATTAAAAGCTATTAAATCAGCTATACTCTCATCAACATTTTCGCCCCTACCTAACCCACTATCTCTAACCAAAGTATTGATATAGTCACTAGTTAAATAAGGCTCACTTGCCTTACATGACGCTAGTGTCAAAGACACCAGCATCACCATAAGACAAGCGATTAACTTATTCAAAATTCGACGCATTAGAACTTAAAGTAGACTCTAAAGAATCATAAGAAGAAACGGTATAATCAAGATACTTTGCATACTCTTCAATCGTTTGACTCTCATCAATGAAACGAGTTGAAAAACGCTTAAAACGTTCAACAATAGCCTCACCAACCGTACCCTTCCAAACACCTGTTAAATCATTCATCATTTTAGAGATATCATTTAAGATATCATCCATGCTCGCATTAATGCTGCGAATATTGTTTGCGGCAGCACTCACTTCTGGTAACGTAATTCTAATATTATCCATATACTATCCTTTCAATTTTCCTGCACAATTTGTTAATTCATCCTGAGTCTCACGATAAGCCTTAGCACTAGCTCTCAAGAACTCTGCATACTGACGCATAATTAGAGAAATCTGTCTTAAATCCTCCTCAAAAGAGCGAATCTTACCCGAGAAAGCCTTGTTATCCTTGCCTCCCCAATTAGTCTCTAATCGATCAACTTCGCTATATAGTGAATTAAACAATCTTTGGTAATCACCATCAGCACTCTCAACTCTCCCAGCAGTCTGTTCTAAGCTGCTTGGATCAACATTAATCATGTTATTCATAATTCTTTTCCATCCTTTCACTATATATTTGCCGACAAAACCTAAAATTCCTACCCTAAAATTAAAAAAAGGAGAATTTTTTCTCCTTAAGCTAATAAAACACTATCATTCACAATCTCATTACCAGTAACCTTCTCAAACATCTTCAGCAAATCAGCTACCGTTAACTTCTTCTTTTCCTCGCCACTTATATCAAGCACGATCCTACCCTTATCCATCATAATCAAACGATTACCATACCTTAAGGCATCCTTCATATTATGAGTAACCATAAAAGCTGTTAAATTATGCTTATTAATTATCTCCTCAGTCTTAGACAAGACAACTGCTGCCGTACCTGGATCAAGCGCCGCTGTATGCTCATCCAACAACAACAGCCTAGGTTTAACAAGCGTTGCCATCAAAAGCGTTAAAGCCTGTCTTTGGCCACCCGACAACAAACCAGCCTTGCTCTTGGGACGATCCTCTAAACCAAGATTCAAAGTCTTTAAATCTTCAATATACTCTTCCTTTTCACCCTTAGACATACCAAGCCTTAAAGTTCTAAGCTTCCCTCTTCTTGAAGCTAAAGACATATTCTCAATAATAGACAAATCAGGACAAGTACCAACACGAGGATCCTGGAAAACTCTTCCTACATACTTCGCCCTTTTATATTCAGGCATCTTAGTAACATCCAAATCATCTAGATAAATCTTACCCGAATCCGCAATAGTACTACCACTTAATAAATTCAATAACGTAGACTTACCAGCACCATTAGAACCAATGACGGTAATAAAATCACCATCATTAATCACTAAATCGACACCATTTATCGCATGAACCTCATTAGCACTATGGGCCTCAAAAGTCTTATATAAACCTTCAACCTTAAACACGCTTCTTACCTCCCTTATTCGCAATGATAATAGCCACCGCAACCACAATAGCTGTAAACAACTTCATATCATTAGCGGAAATAAAATTAGTATTTACCACAAAAGTTACAATCAAACGATAAATAATGGAACCCACTACAACACCAATAAGACACACCGCAAAATATTTATCCTTAAACAATACTTCACCAATGATGACACTAGCCAAACCAACCACAATGGCACCAATACCCATCGTCACATCAGCATAACCATTATATTGAGCAACCAAAGATCCGCTTAACGCAATAAGGGCATTAGACAACATCAAACCCGCAATAATTGTCTTATCAGAATCAACACCATTTGCCCTAATCATCTTATCATTATTACCTGTTGCCACTACTGAAAAACCAAATTCAGTATTAAAGAACCATACAAGTAAAACAATCAAAATAATAACCACAATCAAACCCAAATAGATAGCTGCATCTCTATCTCTTGTTAAACCAAGGACATTCTTTAACTTAGTCAACAATGTTACTGATTGAGTCAAGGGAATATTCGCCTTACCCATAATTCTTAGATTAATAGAATACAAACCAGTCATTGATAAGATACCCGCAAGAAGTGAAGGCATCTTAAACTTAGTATGTAAAACACCAGTCACAAGTCCTGCCAAAGCACCCGCAATAAGGGCTAATAAACAAGATAATAAGGGATCTATTCCTCTTACAATATTAGAGGCACAGACGGCAGCACCTAAAGTAAATGACCCTTCACTTGTTAAATCCGAAATATTCAAGAAACGATAAGATAAATATACGCCAACAGCCAACACTGACCACAGTAGGCCTTGTGATAAAGCAGAAACAACAATCGCCATGCTTACTTACCTAAATCATTACCCTTTTCAATAATTGAATCAGGAATTGTATAGCCAATTCTTTCAGCTACATTAGAATTGTAATAAACTTTGCCATTCTCTTCATAAACAATAGGCATAGTAGCTGTATCGCCACCCTCTAACACTTTCTTAACGACTTCACCAGTTAGCTTACCAAGTTCATAGTAATCAATACCCACATTAGCCAAACCACCATCACTAACCATGGCAGCAGCACCAACAACTACTGGTAGTTTATATTCTTCTGCTGATTGTAAAACACTACCCATAGAAGCAGCCAAATTATTATCAGTAGGAATATAAATAAGCTCTACATTTTCCTTAGCCAAAGCTGTAATAGTCTCGCTTGTAGTATTCTTATCAGGAGTAGTTTTAACTACACTTTCAATACCTGCAGCTTCTAAAGCCTTAAGCATTTCATCAGCCTGTAGCTCAGAATTAGTTTCGCTAGATGTATATAAAATACCAACTTTAGTAATTCCTGGAACAAGTTCTTTGATTAAATCGACTTGCTTATCACTTGAGAAATAATCACTAACACCAGTGATATAAGAACCCGGTTCTTCATTTGACTTAACCAAACCAGCACTTACATAATCAGTAATCGCAGTACCCACAATTGGTGTATCAACATTTGTATTCATTAACACTTGAGCACAAGGAGTCGCAATAGCCACAATCACATCACAATCACCATTCACTAAATTATCAGCCATAGTAGTTAAATTAGATTGATCACCCTCAGGATTTTGATAAACATACTCGATATTATCATATCCTGCTTCAGCTAAATAATCCTTCATGCCCTCTCTTGCCTCATCCAAAGAACCATGAGTCATAAGTTGTAAAATACCCACCTTAATAGTAGAATCATCTTTCTTAGCACCACAAGCACTTAAACTAAGTACCATCAACACAGACAATAAAATCATCATTAGTTTTTTCATAAATATATCCTCCTAACAAAAAAGACCCACCATCCAAAGGACGAGTGAGTCTTCGCGTTACCACCTTTATTCATCAATATATTACTATATTGACCTCTTTAACCACCAACATGGTCTAGTTCGATAACGGGAACAACCGAGCACATCTACTGCAGTTTCAATAGCTAACATAAATGAGGAATTCGCAAGACCCTATATAACTGTTTTCAGCACCCACAGTCTCTCTTTAATACAGTCAATCCTGTTACTAGTTCATCTATAACGTTTATAAAATAATATTAACACTATTTTTCAATGTTTCAATATTTTTTCAGAAAATTATTTTCTAATTTTGATTAGTTTTTTCATTTTTAATCAACAAAGACTTGGCCTTCAATTCATTCTTAGGATTCCTTTTTAAATATCTATCCTTAGAAGCATAACCATAAATAGTCTTTATAATAAGAATCAAAGAAATAAAATTCAACCAAATCTTAAAACCATAGACACTAAACCATTCATAAGGAACGTTAACCTTATCCACAAAAGATAAAAAAGATAAGAAGAACGCGAACAATAAGTAATAATAAGTCCTATTACGTAGTTTCTTCCAAAATTCTTTCCTCTTAGGTCTAATGATAATAAGCATCATCAAACAAGCAATCACCACCAAAGAAGCATATAACTTATCCATAATATAGGTATCAATAAAACATACCGCAATCATGATATGCATCAAAATATATATTAAAAAACTAAATATTCTTTTCATTTAAAATATTTAAAACCCCATGTAAATCATCAAAAATATAATCAGCTTCACTTTGATCCACAAAAAATCTACTACTATCCCTAGCCAAAGTACAAATACCCGCATTCTTACCAGCCTTAATACCCGTACTAGAATCTTCTATAACCAAAGTTTCATCTCTATTAACACCAAGCCTTTCAATAGCCTTTAAATAAATATCAGGACTAGGCTTAGGATTTTTTACATCTTCATCAGATAAAAGTAAATCAAAACAATTTAAACCAGTATCGGAAATAAACTTATTCAACATATCTCTAGAAGATAAAGTACAAATAGCTAGTTTATAATCAGAAAGCTTAGAAAGAACATCCTTGACATCATCAAAAAGATAATCATTATAATCCATTGGATGCATACTAAAATACTCATCATAACTCTTTTTAGTTTCATCATAAGACAAACCACTCAACAAAGACATCGTCTTATAAGTATCATCCATATTCAAACCAACAATTTGATAAATATCTCTTTTATCTACATCTCGATATTGTAAAGCCCACTTATAAGACATCTCGGTATAGTAGCGTTCTGAATCTACCAAAGTACCATCCATATCAAACAAAATCGCCTTAATCATTTCTGCATATACCTTAATTCATACTCGATATTCTTCTCAACTTGTTTAAAAGTAAAAATAAACATTGGAAGTAAATATACAACACCACCAAACCAAGCTAATTGATCAGTGAAAGTAATCGCATCAAACTTATAAATAGGCACAAAAATAGTCGCAAAAACACTTCTTAAAACCATCTCAATAATACCAGCCATCATAGCCCTATTAGAATAACCAAGACCCTGTAAAGCCATTCTGCTAACCATAAGCATACCCAACATTGGATAGAAATAACCAAGTCTTCTTAAATAATCATAAGAAGCATCTAATGCCTCAACTTCTTCAAGCGAAATAAACAAAGCACTCAATGTTCTACCAAAGAAGAACAAGACAACACCTGCCAATACACCATAGACAATACCAATCTTTAAGCCAACACTAAAGCCTTCCTTAATACGCTTAGCCTTTCTTGCCCCATAGTTTTGTGACAAGAAAGTAGAAGTAGCGATACCAAAGGCATCAAAGGGACACATCATCAATTGTTTAATCTTAGCACCAGCCGCAAAACCAGAAACATAAGTTGTACCCAATCCATTATTTGCAGACTGCATAACCATCGAACCAATAGCCGTAATAGACAATTGTAAGCCCATAGGTAGTCCCATATTCAATAAATGTAGACAATGTTTCATACTGATATGTCTATCCTCTTTATCAACATGTAAAACCTCAAACTTCATGATGATAAGACCAAGACATAATAGACCACTAACTGCTTGAGAAAAGATAGTCGCAATGGCAGCACCAGCACAACCCCATCTTAAAACTAAGATACAGAAGAAGTCTAAGAAAATATTTAAAATAGCTGAAAAAGCTAAGAAATAGAATGGTGTCTTAGAATCACCGATCGATCTTAAAATACCGCTCAAATAGTTATATAAAAGTGTAAACGGAATACCCGCAAATATCACCACGATATAGCTATATGAGCTACTATAAATCTCACTATTTACCTTTAATAAAGATAAGATTTGTGGCGTAAACACAACTGTTAATAAGGTAATAATTACAGAAAAAACAAGAGTCAAAACAATTCCATTAAAGACATATTTCTTCAAATTTTTTAAATCATTAGCCCCAAATCTTTGGGCAACTGGAATCGCAAAACCCTGTGTTAGCCCTTGACAAAAACCTATTACTAAAAACTGTACACTAGTAGTTGAACCAACACCAGCCAAAGCTACTTTACCTAATGTTTGGCCAACAATGGCAGTATCTACAATATTATAAAATTGCTGAAAAAGATTACCTAACAAAAGCGGTATTGAAAAAGCTAATATCAATTTAAGAGGATTGCCCTCAGTCATCTTTCCCGTATTCACGTTTTATTATTATACTCGTAATAAAAAATATGTATACCCCCAAGTAGGTGAATTAAGCATACTTATATAGGTGATATAATTTCTAAAAAGGAGGTAGCCATTATGCTAGACTATCGATACGATACTCAATTATTAATTGAAGGAAATAACTTAAATGAAGATGAAATAAACGATTACTTTAACCAAAACT
>CAKUTY010000046.1 GCA_934692455.1 uncultured Erysipelotrichaceae bacterium | reverse complement strand
GTCTTAATATGCATAAATCATATGAATTTAAAAATGAAGTAAAGGCTTTAGTTTGCCGAATATTGATTACTGTTGTTGTTGAGGCTTTGATTGGATTATTGTTTAAATTTAGGAATAAGGAATTATTGTATATCTTATTGATCAATGTGATAACTCAAATAATTTTAAATGTCTTATTAAATGTATATACGGGGTTTGGCTACTATTTTGTTTATTTATCACTAGAATCATTAGTGTTTGTGATAGAGGCTATTTTCTATTGTTTAATGTTTAAAAAGAAGAAGGGCTATTGCGTGTTGTATGCGTTAGTTGCCAATATAGCTTCTTTTGTGATTGGCTTATATTTAGCTAATTTATTTCCAGGGCTTTTCTAAAATTTTGTACTTTTTCACAAATATTGTAAAATTTAAAGGTGCTAAATTATAAGAAGGCTTTAAGTTTTATCTTTTTAATAGCTGCGATTTTTGTGTTCGCGGCTTTTGATGTGCACGCAGAAGATGAGTATACAGTATATGATGCAACTAATGGTGAGGTAATTGAGGCTTTTGAGCGTTATAGTTCGGCTTTAAATTTCTACAACAATAATTTAGAAGATTATGAGAATTTGGTGTTAGCTCAAGGTGATACTGTTTTATTTATGGAATATGGTATTGTTGAGTTTCAAACCAATGATGAATGTAGTTTAAATGTTGGTTATCGTTCTTTAAGAAGAAATGATACAACTTCTATTAATGGCTGTTATGGCAAGGATGGCTTATATCTTAATAGAAGCGGTGATAATGTAGAATTTGCCTATGCAGGAGATGTAGGTACTACTAGTTTTGATTCTGTTATCTTACGTCCTTTTGATTCGTTAAATGTTAGAGTGTCTTTATATCGTAATCTAGAGGGTGATTTAGCTCATCTAATTAAGACCCAATTGAATAGTGATTATTACGCAAAGGTTTATAAGTTAGATAAGGCTCCTGATTTCTTGGAAGAAAATAAGGATTATTATAGTTATGATGGTCATTACTTTTATGAAGATTTTAAGGTGATGAGTGATGATTATAGAAATGATACACGTGTTAATGCGGTCAATAGTGAAGCTCCTTTTTATAGTTACTTCCAATATTTATCTTTTAGAAGTTTGTCTAATTATAGTGCTAAAGAGCTTGATGATTTCTTTAAGAATGAATTAAAGATAGTGGGTCGCATGGATAAATATAATGATGATATTAATGATGGGGCAAATAATATCGTTAATAGGAGTGAATATTATGATAATTTAGATTCTTTCTTTATCTATCAGAATATTTTTGGGACTAATGCGATGAATTCTTTGGCTATTTCAATGCGTGAGAGTTCTAGTGCCAAGAGTCTAAAAGCTTATGTGAATCATGATTTATTTACTAATAATGCCTATGATAATGATGAGGAAAGAAATGATAATGCTTATAAGAATATAGATAAGTCTATTTATTCTTTTGATAAGTATATTTTGTCTAATCATAATGGTAATTATCATTCTTCTTTATATGGGGGAACTTTCTTGGGTGATAAGTTATCAGGCTATACTTTGTTTAATACTTTGGATGCTTATTATGGCGAGAATATATCTTCTAATTATTATTTGTTTGATAAGGCCTTAGGTGGCAAGGATTTGGATTCTTATTGTCTAGGTATTATTTATGATTTAAATCGTTTAACTTTCTATAAGGATGAAGAATTAAATAAGCGTATGTATCGCTTATATGATTTACATGATTATTCTTTGATTATCTTGGATGAGAATGAAAAGTCTTATAAGGTTCAAATAGATGCAAGTTTAGATGCTGATTATGAATATGATTTCAAGAAGAATGTAGCTTATGTTGATAAGGAAGTCTTTGATTTATTAATTAATGAAGATAAGATGCATGAAAATAAAATTGAACAAATAGCTTATGACTTTGGTGATGGTTTATTTAATAATGAAAGTTCATTGAGTTTTAATAATTTAGAGGGTGTTGAATCACCTTTGATTAAACCTGTTAAAGATGGTTTTGAATTTGTTGGTTTTGATCATGATGATATAGCTCAATATAAGGAAATAAAGGGTATCAGTGTCTATGCCTTTCCTAATAATGAATTAGATGTAAATTCATATTTAAACTTAGAGGACGCAAAAATTAGAATCAATTATGTCAATGGTTCTAATAGTATTAAAGATATTACTAGTGATATGATTAGTGGCTTTGATAATACTGAGGTGGGCGAACAAGAGATTGTTATTACCTATTGTGGTGAAAGTGTTAGTCAAAAGATAAATGTTGTAGAGAATAGCAATAAGACAATAATAGCTGATTTAGCTAATAAGAATATCAATTCATATAAGGAAGATGGTACTTATGATATTGATGAGCTAGAGAAGTTAAAGGGCTATTTAAAGGATACAAAGTATTATTTTGGTTTTGATGATTTAAGATTGTTGGATGAGATGCTGTTCAATGAATACAACGATTATTTAAATTTCGTGGTCTTCCAAAGCGACTTAGATGTATCTATTTCAGGATTATGTGTTAATGTGGATACTAATTTAGCTAAAAGGACCTTGTTTGATGGGCTAATTAAGAATACTTATTATGTGCATATAAGGGATATTAGTAGATCTTCTTATAATAAGTTAGAAGAAATTGGTGAGGCTTATGGATTTGAGAGTGTTTGTGCCTTTAAGTCAACTTTCTCATTGAATTTAAGAAGAATTGAACAAGAAGGTGAAATGATTTATTCGATTAAACCTAAAGATATGGATCCAAGTAGTATCTATAGTGTTTATTGTCTTGAAGAAAACAGTGATATTGTTAAGTGCAAGACTTATTGGTCGAAGGACAGTGTAACTTTTATTGGACAGGGTCAAGGTTCTTATTTGTTGCTTAGAAAAAAGAGTGTTAATACTTATACTTTCGATTCTATTGATGAGAGTGTTAATCATGAAAATAATGATCCAGATACTCAACAATTTGTCTTGTTGTTTGTGGCATACTTGATTGTTGAAATGTTTGGAATTATCAATATTCTTTATCATTACATCATTGAAGATAAATTAAGAAAGAGTGCTTTAGAATATAAGAAGTTATTAAATATAAAATGAAGTTCTAAATGTGAACTTCATTTTAGATAGCTTTTATAATTAAAACATCATCTAATTCTGGGTCAATAAAGATGGTTTTATAGTTCTTTATAGTCACAAAACCAGGTTTAGTCCCTTTAACTTTCTTAATGTTTTTCGCAAGACAATAGTTAACAGGAACGCTAGAAGATAGTCTACCATTAGAGAAATAGGCAGCTAGATTAGCACACATTCTAAGGACTTCTTCACTTGGATTGTCGGTATTAACCACCAAGTGGGCACCATGATAATCTTTGGCATGGAACCACATGTTGTTAGGTTTAGCATAAGTAAAGCTTAGATAATCATTTTGAGTGTTGTTCTTACCGAAGGTGATAATAGACCCCTTGTATTCAACTTGATAAAGATTAATCTTCTTATTCTTTTTAGCTTTATTTACTTTCTTTCTAAGGTAGCCATATTTAATTAATTCTTCTTTAATCTCTAGGGCATCAGCATAGCTTGCGATATCTAATTGTTCCCTTAAGGCATTGAAGTATTCAAGCTCTTTCTTGGCAATATCAAGTTGTTCCTCAATATAAACTTTACCTTTTCTTTTCTTGGTATAGTTAGTGAAATATTTGTTGGCATTTTGTTTAATTGAAAGTTTTGGGTCCAACTTAATCTTTTTAGAATTACCATCATAGTCAATTATTTCAATTTCCTTTAATCCCTTTTGTTCAAGATTAGAGTAGGTATATAGTAAATCACCATTTTCCTTATCTTCATTTAGATTTTCACTATCAATAAGACTTTGATTAAGTTTAATTACCTTGGTATCAAAATGTTTAATCTGTCTTTTCACAAACTTATAAATGTCTTCAGTAACTGTCTTAATTCTTTCTTTTTCGTTAGCTTGATAATAAAGAGTATCAAAACCTTTTTCAATTGAATATTCTTTATATCCCTTGTTTAAGCATGTTAAAGGAATAATATGATAATCGTTGTTGTCTGAGATATATAGTTTATTAGAATCTTTAATTTCATTTAGTATATCCTTATATTCTTCACCATTAGACATACGATAACGTATTTCTTCTTCTAATTGTTTAGAAAAGCCTTGAATTTGTTTAACTAATGATTCATTGAAGTCAATTGTTTCGTTACTAAAAGGATCTATCTTATTTTGGTTTTCAGGTAAATCAAAGTTAGCTCCTTGTAGGATTGTTCTCTTATTATTTAGATAAGGTGGTATCTTCTTTAGAGCATCAATAATCTTATTAGTTTCTTTATCAATAAGAATCAAGTTTGCATACTTGCCCATCAGTTCTACACTTAATAGATAATTCTTTTCATCATATAGTTCGTTAAGTGCTCTTATTTCTAGAAGTAAATAACGATCATAATTATTTTGAGTGATTGAGGTGATAATACCATTGGTTAAGTATTTTCTTAGTACCATTACAAAAGTAGATGGTTCTTCAAAGTTAGTGTAGTTCTCATTAGATAGAGAAATATGGTTATATACACTATGTAAAGAGATAACCAAATTTGTACGTACTCTATCGGCATGTACATTAAAGATAACTTCAGTGTTTGAAGTAGAGTTAATTTTGTTTATACGCATTGGTAAATGTGTTTCAAGTTCTTCTTTTACTTTATTTAATATAATTCCATCAAGTGCCATAGAATAATTATACTCGATAGTAGTACAATGGTTGATATGAAAAAAGGATTACTTATTGTATATAGCGGGCCAAGTGGCGTAGGTAAGAGTACAATCTTGCATGAAGTATTAAAGGATGAAACATTGAATCTAGAATTTTCTGTTTCAATGACTACAAGACTTCCAAGAGAGGGCGAACTTGATGGCAAGGATTATTTCTTTGTGTCTAAAGAGACTTTCAAGAAGGCAATTGAAGATGATAAGTTCTTGGAGCATGCTAGATATGTTGAGAATTATTATGGAACACCAAGAGACTATGTTGAACAAGAGAGAAATAAGGGGAAGAATGTTATTTTAGAGATTGATGTTCAAGGTGGTCTTCAGGTAATTGAAAAGTGTAGTGATTGTATCAGTATTTTTATTATGCCACCTAGCATTGATGAATTAAGAAGTAGACTTAGTGGTAGGGGAACTGAGAAGGAAGAGGTTATCAACAAGCGAGTTGACCAAGCTCAAAGAGAAATCAAGCAAGGCAGTGTTTATAAGTATCATGTCGTTAATAATGATGTTGAGGCTTCAATTAAAGAGGTTAGTGATATCTTGAAGAAGGAAATGGCTTTATAATGCAAATTAGCAAGGAAACTGTTAATGAGGTATTAAAGTTTAGGGATGATAGGGATTGGAAACAATTTCATGATCCTAAGGACTTAGCTATTTCTATTTCTTTAGAGGCTAGCGAACTTTTAGAAATATTCCAATGGTCTAGGGACGATGTCTATTGTCTTGATAAGATTGATAAGATTAAGGAAGAGCTTGCAGATGTCGTGAATTATTGTATCTTAATGGCTGATGCGTGTAACTTGGATCTTGATAAGATTATTATTGATAAGATTAAACTAAATGCAGCTAAGTATCCTGTTGATAAAGCTAAGGGGACTAGTGCTAAATATAACGAATTGTAAATGTTGGGTAACCAACATTTTCTTTTGGGCATAAAAAAACAAGAACCATAAGATTCTTGTTTTTAAAGTACTTATTACTTTGAGTAGTATTCGACAACTAGTAATTCTTTTACTTCTTGGTTTAATTCTTTTCTTTCAGGAAGTCTTACGAATTTACCTTTTCTATTGTCTTTATCAACTTCAACGAAGTCCTTGTATGCAACTGTAGCTTCTAGTGCATCAGCAATGCTTGCCATGTTTCTTGAAGATTCTTTAACTTCAATTGTTGCACCTGGAAGAATTCTTGCACTTGGAATATCAACCTTCTTACCATTTACAAGGATATGTCCATGGTTAACAAGTTGTCTAGCACCACGTCTTGTTCTTGCAAAACCCATACGGTATACAAGATTATCAAGTCTTGATTCTAGTAATACAAGTAGGTTAGTACCTGTAACGCCTTCCATTTTTTCTGCTCTTAAATAAGTGTTGTAGAATTGCTTTTCATTTAAGCCATAAAGATTTCTAATCTTTTGCTTTTCAGCTTGTTGTAAACCGAAGTTTGAAAGCTTAATTCTCTTGTTTGCACTACCGTGCTGACCTGGAATATAAGGTCTCTTGCTTAATTCTTTACCTGTTTCTAGGATAGAGAAGTTAAGACGACGAGATATACGCCATACTGGTCCTGTGTTTCTTGCCATAATTTTTTCCTCCCATTGACAATTCAGTTAGAGGTGTAAATCATTCTAAGGATGTGTTAGTATGCAATGTTCACCCATTACGCTAGGCTACTTATATTCCCAAATGGGCTACTAACGCGCTTCTTTAGAACTTTACATGCGTCCTTAAACTGCCTATTTATGTTATCAAATGTTAATACCAGAGTCAATTGAAAAATATCTATTCTGATAGTAAAATTATACTGTTTAATCAAGAGGAAAATTATGAGTGAAAACGTTAAGTATGGTATCATTGCTGGTTTGTTGTTGCTGGCTGTAATAATTGTTTTGGTTATTGTGAATAACACAAAGAAGACCAATATTAAGAAGTCTATTGATGATTTAAATGTCCGTTTTAATAGCGTTAAGACCATTCCTTTAGCTTTTAAATTGTCTAAGGCTCAGGCAATGGCAAAAAGAAATGATGAAACCGCTACTGAAGTTAAAGAATATTATGAGAAGTATGAAGAGGCTCAAAGACATATCGATTCTATTGCGGATATGTTAGAGAATATCGAAGATTCTTTCGCTTGTAGAAACTATAAGTCTTGTAAGGAAGCTCTACAAATTATTTCTGAGAATATTGATGATAGCGAAAAAGAAGTTAGAGATATCGATAAGTTCTTGGAGAAGTTTTCTAAGAAAGAAAATGATCAACGTGAAAGCTCTGCTAGATTAAAGGAAGATTTTAGAGAACTAAAATTATATATTAATAAGAATAAGGTTGCTTTATCGATTGCTAATGATGGAATCGATAAGAAGATTCAACATATTGAAGATCTTTTCTCAAAGAGTGAGGAATTCATATATGTTTCTGACTATATTAGTTCTAAAGAATGTTTAGATCAAATTAGTGAAGATATCGCTTCTATTAGAATTTGCCTTGACTCAATTCCTACTTTGATTACCGACTCTAAGGGCGTCTTGCCTACAATGGTTGATGAGGTTAATAGACAATATGCTTTATTAAGACAGCGTGGTGCTTATACCATTCATTTAGATATTGAAAAGAAATTGGAGAATATCAAGAAGGGCATAAGTGAGAATATTAAGGTTTTAACTGACGGTGAAATCGGTGGTGTTAAGGAAAATAATGAGGCATTAAAGGCTGAGCTTAATGAAATCTTAGAGAATATTAAGGCTGAGGGTGAGGCTTATAATGGTGTTAAGACTGTTTCTGATGATATTGCGAATAAATTAAATGAGCTTAAGTCTTTACATAATTATGTAAGTGTTGCTTATAAGAAGGATTCTAAGCGTTTTGGTATTGAAGATTTGACTGCTTATTTAAAGGAAAAGGAAAAGTCTATTGATAAGTATCAAGCTGATATTATTGAATTAAATCAAGATATCGTTACTAACGATAGTCCAAGTACTCTTCTTTTGGATAGAGGTAATAAGATTCTAGAGGCTATTAGTGAAGATGCTAAGTCATTAATGGAATATAAGGCTATTTTTGATAAGAATACAACGGTTGAATTAAGGGCAAAGACACAACTTATGAAGTTGCAGGTTGTTTTAAATGAGGTTGAAGTTAAGGTTCTTGAATATCATTTGCCTACAATTGCTGACTCTTATAATGATGATTTGGCAAGTGGCAGGGTTAAGATTGCGAAGATTAAGGAACAATTGGCTATGGTTCCAATTGATATTGATGAGTTAAATACTACTTTAGATGATGCGATTGATTTTATTTATAAGTTCTACAACAATGTGAATAATATTGTTGGAATGGCGATTATGGTTGAGAATGCGATTGTCTTTGGCAATAAGTATCGTTCTACTTATCCAGAGGTTGAGCGTGATCTTTCTAAGGCAGAATTTTCTTATTTGAATGGTGAATATACTAAGGCTTTGACTATGGCTATTTCTTGTATGGAAAGGTTGTTCCCTAATTCTAGTGATAATGATTATTTGGAGAATATTTAGTGAAGAAGATTTATTTTGATAATGTGTCTACTACTTCTTTAAATCCTGAGGTATTAAAGACATACAATACTTTATTAGACGATTATTATTGTAATAGCGATGCTTTGTATGACGATGGCGTCGCTATTTATAATATGCAAGAGAAGGCTAGAAAGCTTATTGCGGATAGCTTTAATGTTGGTAAGGATGAAGTTATTTTTACAAGTGGTGCTTCTGAGGCTAATAGTTTGGCTATCAAGGGCTTATGTTTTAATAATACAAGGAAGCATTTGATTACTAGCATCTATGAACATTCAAGTGTTTATAATTCTTTTAAGCAATTAGAAGAGCATTTTGGTTATGAAGTTACATACTTATATCCAGATGAAAAGGGTATGATTAGGCCTGATGATGTTAAGACTGCATTAAGGCCTGATACTTTGTTAGTGAGTATTATGCTTGTGAATAATGAGATTGGTGCTGTTAATGATATCAACACCATCAAAGAGATTGTTAAGAAGAATAGTGGCACTTACTTCCATTGTGATATCACACAGGGTTTAGCTAAGGTTGATATCGATATGAGGGATATTGATATGGCATCTTTTTCTGCTCATAAGATTCATGGTTTAAAGGGGTCTGGTGCTTTAATCAAGAAGAAGTATGTAGAATTACTTCCTATAATAT
>CAKUTY010000045.1 GCA_934692455.1 uncultured Erysipelotrichaceae bacterium | reverse complement strand
ATTATGACAATATCTGTGTAGTTAAGGCTAATGATAATAACGAATGTATCTTTATTGATCCAAAGTTTGATGATTGTGTTGTTGATATTAATTCTTTGGCTGTAGTAGATAGTGAAAAGAATACTTCTAAATCATTAATTAGGGGCATTGCGAACAAACTAAATGAATTAGGTTATAAGATTGGTGGCTTTAGCGCAATGTGTGATTCTGAGGTTGCGATTGGTTCAGGTATTTCATCTAGTGCATGTTTTGAGATGATGGTTGTAGAAATTTTCAATTGTCTATTCAATGATTGTCAAATCACACCAGTTGATAGAGCTATTATCGGTCAATATGCTGAGAATGTTTATTTTGGTAAGGCTAGTGGTTTGCTAGATCAAGCTTCTATTTCAGTTGGTGGTTTTGTGGCTATGGACTTTAATGACCCTAAGGCTCCTGTTATCGAAAATTATGAATTTGATTTCACTGACTATGGTTATGAATTGATTTTAGTTAACACAAAGGGTGATCATGCTGATTTAAGTGATGAGTATTCTGCGGTTCCTGGTGAAATGAAAGATGTTGCTAAATTATTAAACTGTAATGTTTTAAGAGATGGTGATCCTGATTATTTCTTTACTCATATTAAGGAATTAAGAGAAGAAGTTAAGAATGATCGTTCAATTTTAAGAAGTTTCCACTTCTATACAGAAGATAAGAGAGCTGTTTTAGAGAAGGAAGCTGTTGAGAATAAGGATATCGATAGCTTATTAGATTTAATTAATCGTTCTGGTAGATCTAGTTATATGTATCTTCAAAATGTTTATCCAAGTTCTATGCCAAAGAATCAGCCTTTATCTATCGCAATCGCAATGAGTGACTATATCTTGGGCCATAAGGGTGCATATCGAGTTCATGGTGGTGGCTTTGGTGGCACTATTCAAGCTGTTGTACCAAAAGAATTGGTTAATGATTATAAGATGGTTCTATCAAGTGTTTTTGATAAAGACTCTATTATGGAACTAGTTGTTCGTCCATTTGGTACTAAGACTTTAATTTAGCGTTATAATAGTCTTATGAGTAGAAGAACATGGGTTGAGATTGATACTAAGTGTATCGTTGATAATTTTAATATAGTCAAGAATAAAGTAAACGGGGCAATGATTTGCCCTGTTATCAAAGATAACGCTTATGGTCATGGTGCCGTTAAATTAGCACATTTATATGAGGATTTAGGTGCAAATTATTTTGCGGTTAGTACCTTAGAGGAGGCTATTGAATTAAGAGAAGGAGGAATAAATACATCTATCTTAATTCTTGGCTATACACCTTTAGAAGATACTGATAAGTTATTTAGATATAATATTACACAATGTGTTTATTCACTTCCTTATGCAAGAAGTTTAAATGAACATGGTTTAAAGATTAAGTGTCATTTAAAGATTGATACTGGCATGAATCGTATTGGTTTTAAAGATGTTGATGAAATGAAAAAAGCTTGTCTTTTAAATAATCTTGATTTTGAGGGTGTTTTTATGCATTTCTCTGATTGTTTAGATGATGATTTTTCAAAGATTCAATATGATTTATTCATAAAGGACATTGATTTATTAAAACAAGAAGGTATCACTTTTAAGATTAGACACTGTGCTAATTCGGGGACTATTATGAAGCATCCTTTCTATCATTTGGATATGGTTAGACCCGGTATCATTCTTTATGGATTAGGCGGTTATGAAGGTTTAAAACAGGCTTTAACGATGAAGTCGGTTATTAGTCATATTAAAGAGGTTAAAAAGGGCGAGCCTATTGGCTATGATAGAAGATTTGTCGCTGATAAGGATATAAAAGTGGCAACTGTTTCTGTTGGCTATGGTGATGGTTTTTCTAGACTTCATAGCGGTAGAAATACTGTTAGCATTAATGGTAAGGAAGTTAATATTTTAGGCAATATTTGTATGGATCAGATGATGGTTGATGTTAGTGATGTAGATTGTAACTTGTATGATGAGGCTCTTATCTATGGTGATTTAGAGAAAATGGCTGCTAATATCTATACAATTTCATATGAATTAATTTGTGATATAAATTGTCGTGTAGAAAAGATATATATTTGATATAATTTAGGTAGGTAGTTATGTATCATATAACGGATTTAAAGAAGTTCAATAAATGTCCAAGGTCTTATTATTATTCTCTTGGCGATAATTCTTCTTTTAACCATTATTTAAGAAGTGATGAATCTTTAATATTATTATTGGCAAGATTTTTAAAAATAGAAGATTATTTTAGAGGAACGGTAGGTGATACCAATGGTGCTTTCTTTGATGAAATAGACAAATATGAATGGTTTATAAAAACACGATTTGAATGTGATAGTCTTCGTATAAAGGTGCCTATTATGCACAAAGTTGAAGGAGGTTTTGACTTATATTTCGTGCATAATATGACTTCTATTAAGGACTTTGATTATACTTATTATTGTTTAACTTTAGAGGTTTTAAGAAAATTAGATATTAATGTAAATAAAATTTATTTAGCTTATATTAATAAAGATTATGTCTTCGAAGATAATTTGAATATTGAAGAGTTATTTATTTTAACCGATGAAATTAATGGCAATAAATTCTTAGATATATTCAGTGATAGAATCTATGATTTTAAATCAATAATAAATAGAATAGAGGCTACTTCTTTGGATTCATATAGTCCAAAAAAGAGTCGTGTTTGTCATAGCCACAATATTTGCCCTTATTATTATGAATGTTTTAGAGAAGAAAAGAATTTGCCTGATGATTCTATTTTAACTTTAGTCTCAAGTGCTAATAAGAATAAAATGTATCAAGCTGGCATTGAACTTCTAAAAGATATTGATTTAGATCAATTTGAGGGAAATAGAGTGCAATATGCTCAGGTTATGGCAAGCAAGAACGGGGGTAAATATGTACAAAAATATGCTCTTGCGGATTGGTTAAAACATCTTGGTACTAGGCCAATTACGTTCATTGACTTTGAATGGGATACTTATTTGATTCCACAGTTTAATGGTTTGAGGCCCCTTGATGTTTTACCTTTTGAGTTTGTTCTATATATACTTGATGAAAACAATAATTTGTCTAAATATTCATTTTTGGGAAAGGGTGATTGTCGAAGAGAATTTGCGGAAGGTCTATTGAAATACATTCCGAAGTCCGGACCTATAGTTGCATATAATGCCTATGGAGCGGAGTGCAGAAGAATAAAGGAACTTGCTGATTATTTTCCTGAATATAGAGATGAATTATTGAATATTAATGAACGTTTTGTTGATTTGGCCACTCCTTTCTTAGAAGGCCTAATCTACGATGTAAGAATGAGAGGTAACTTTACACTTAAACAATTAGTAAGCATAGTGTCTGATTTGAATTATAAATCTTTAGAAATTAATGATGGTATGAAGGCTGTCTTTAATTGGCGTAATATCGATTTAGGTGTTGAAGAAGATGATGATAAGGTTAAAAAAGAACTTATCGAATATTGTGGTTTGGATGCTTATGGTTTGTATCTTGTTTATGAGTGGTTACTTCAACAAATAAAGTAAATATTTCATATAAAGGAGGAAGAAAATATGAAATTTGTAATTTACGGCGAAAATATCACTATTACTGATGAAATGAGAGAGCACATTGAAAATCGTCTATCATTTCTAACTAAGTATTTTGCGGTGAGTGATGACACAACTGCTAGAATTACCGTAAAGCCTTATAACAGTTCTTTGAAAATTGAGGCGAGTATTCCAACAAAGATTGGATTATGTCGTTCTGAAATAGTGCATGATGATTTTGAAACAGGTGTAAATTTAGCTATTGATAAGATTGAGGATCAAATTAGAAGACAAAAATCTCGTCTTTCAAGAAGACATAAGGATTCTTTAGCTCAGAATTTCGTTGATGAGAATATTACTGAACCAGAAATTCCTGTAAAGACTAAGATGATTTTTGCGGATGAAATGAGTCTTGATGAAGCTATTTTACAAATGGAAATGTTGTCTCATTCTTTCTACATCTATAAAGATATTGATGCAGATAAGATTGCTGTTGTATATAAACGTAATGATGGCCATTATGGCTTAATTGAAGTAACACAATAAAGAAAGAATTGAATAATTTAAAAATGTCAAATAATAAAATTTCCTCTGAATATAACAGAGTGATTGTTGCCGAGTTGGCAAAAACTTATTTGGTTTCTAAAGAATATACAGAAAGACCAGAATGTGATGTTGTCAGTCAAGACACATTGTTGATTAAGAGAAGAATTAGATACTATATTGAAAATGTAATATTTAATATCTTAGATGATGAAGATCGTTTTATCATTCAAAACGAGGTGATTCTTAATAAAAAAGGACCTTGGTATGAAGGGTATTTGTCTTCTTCCACTTACTACCGTCATCGTAAAAAAGCTTATGCAAACTTTTTGAGTTGTTTCAATGATTGAAATGCGATAAAATTTTATAGATTATTAGGAGGAAATTTTAAAATGGTTAAAGGAATCGCCGCTAGTAGCGGCATTGCGATTGGCAAGGTTTTTAAACTAGAAAGCCCTGTAATTAGTGTAACTAACACTTTAAAGGGAAGTGTCGAAGAAGAAAAGGCTCGTTTCACTAGTGCTTTAGAAAAGACTGTTAGTGATATTAATCTTGTTAAAGAAAGAGCAAGTGCTAATCTTTCTGAAGAAGAATTGGCTATCTTTGATGCTCATTTAATGATGGCACAAGATCCAGAATATGCTAGTCAAATTGTTGACATGATTGGTGAAGGAAATAGCGCTGATTATTCATGCAAGACTGTTTCTGATAGTATGATTGCCATGTTTGAATCAATGGATAATGATTATTTTAGAGAAAGAGCTGCTGATATTAAAGACGTTTCTTATCGTCTATTATGTAATATTCTAGGTTTGCAGATTCCTGATTTAACCGCAATAAATGAAGAAGTAATTATCGTGGCACATGATTTAACTCCATCTGATACAGCTTCTTTAAATAAAACATATACTTTAGGCTTCTGTACTGCAGTTGGTGGTAGAACAAGTCATTCAGCTATTATGGCTAGATCTCTTGAAATTCCTGCTGTTGTAGGTACAGGCAATATCCTTGAAAGCTGTAATAATGGCGATATGATGATTCTTGATGCGATTGATGGTCTAGCTATTATTAATCCAGATGAAGAAGAATTAGTGGCTTATAAGGCTAAAAGAGAAGCTTTCTTAGCTGAAAAGGAAGCTTTAAAGGTATTGGTTCATCAAAAGTCAGTATCTGTTGATGGCCACGAAGTTGAATTAGCTGGTAATATTGGTGGTCCAAATGATGTTGAAGGTGTTTTAAATAACGGTGGCGAAGGTGTCGGCTTATTTAGAACTGAATTCTTATATATGAACTCTACTGTTGATTTCCCAACTGAGGAAGAACAATTCGAAGCTTACAAGGCTGTACTTGAGGGAATGAAGGGCAAGAAGGTAGTTGTAAGAACTCTAGATATCGGTGGTGATAAGAAGTTAGATTACTTCTCATTCCCAGAAGAGATGAATCCGTTCTTAGGTTACCGTGCTATTAGATTCTGCTTAGATAGAACTGATGTATTTAGAACTCAATTAAGAGCTTTAATTAGAGCATCAGTATATGGAAGACTTTGTATCATGTTCCCAATGATCGCAACTATTCAAGAATTCTTAGATGCTAAGGCAATTTTTGAAGAAGAAAAGGCAAAGCTTGTTTCTGAAGGTGTTGCGGTTGCGGAAAAGATTGAAGTTGGTATGATGGTTGAAATTCCAGCAAGTGCTGTATTAGCTGATCAATTTGCTAAGCATGCTGATTTCTTCTCAATCGGTACTAACGACTTAATCCAATACTCTATGGCTGCTGATAGAATGAGCGAAAAGGTTTCTTATTTATATCAACCTCTAAACCCTTCTATCTTAAGACTTGTTAAGATGACAATCGAAGGTGCTCACAAGAATTGCAAGTGGGTAGGTATGTGTGGTGAAATGGCTGGTGATGCTATGGCTGCTCCATTACTACTTGGCTTAGGCTTAGATGAATTCTCTATGTCTGCTACTTCTATCTTAAGAGCTCGTAAGATTATTAACGGTTTAAGCTACGAAGAGATGAAAGAATTGTCTGCTAAGGCAGTTGAGTGTGAAACTGAAGCACAAGTTAGTGAACTTGTAAAAAACGCTTTAGCTAAATAGTGTATAATAAGGGATGGAAACATCCCTTTTTTAATTTATGAAGAAAGTTATTTTTATATCTAGTGGTGGTGGTCATTTGGAAGAGCTTCTTGCGCTTAAGAAGCTTTTTAATGATGTTGACTATACTTTGATTACTGAAAAGACAGAATCTACTATATATTTAAAAGATAAGTATTCGAAGGTTAAATATCTTGTCTATGGTACGCAAGATCATTTGTTGCCATATTTATTTATTTTTCCTTTTAATATTATTTTATCTTTTATTTATTTCTTAATAATTAGACCTGACTTTGTGGTATCGACAGGTACTCATACTGCTGTTCCTATGTGTAAAATAGCTCATATGTTTAAAAAGAAGGTTGTTTGGATTGAGACAATGGCTAATATTACTACTGGTACTAAGGCTGGTAAATTGATTTATCCTATTGCCGATAAGTTCATTGTACAGTGGCCTGAGCTATTAGAAGTTTATCCAAAGGCTGAGTGTTGGGGGAATATTTTCTAATGATTTTTGTAAGTTTAGGTACTCAAGATAAGCCTTTTGTAAGATTATTGGATTATCTTGAACATAGTAATATAAAAGATAAGATAATTGTTCAGGCTGGTTTTACTGATTATGAATCAAAGAAGTTTGAAATTCATAAGTATTTAGATAAGGATGACTTTGATAAATATATTGATGAAGCTGATTTGGTTATTTGTCATGGTGGTGTTGGCACAATTGTTAGTTGTCTTAATAAGAATAAGAAGGTTTTGGCAGTTCCACGTTTATCGAAATATAAGGAACATCAAAACGATCATCAACTTCAAATTGTTAATGCATATTATCAAAAGGGTTATCTTGTAATGATGAATGATGGCGATGATTTTGATGATAAAGTTAGGGAGGCTTTGAACTTTAAACCAAAAAAATTTGTTTCTAATAACGATTTATTTGTGAAAAAGCTAAAAGAATATATAATGTTATAGTTGGAGAGGTAAAAATTAAATGGGAAGAGCACATGAAGTAAGAGCGGCTGCAATGGCAAAGACTGCAGCAATGAAAACAAAAGTTTATTCAAGATACGGTAAAGAAATCTATATTGCCGCTAAGAGTGGTGTTCCTGATCCTGAAATGAATCTTACATTAAGATCAAAGATTAAGGAAGCTAAGGCTAACCAAGTTCCTGCAGATGTTATCAAAAGAGCGATCGAAAAGGCAAAGGGCGGTAGTACTGAATCTTATGATTCTTTAAGATATGAAGGTATTGGTCCAAATGGCGCTACAATTATCGTTGACTGTTTAACAGATAATTCAAATCGTACTATCGCTTCTATGAACCAATGTTTCAATAAGTCACATTGTAAGTTAGGTGTTAAGGGTTCAGTTTCATTCAATTATGATAATTTGGGTGTATTAGCATTCAATTATGAAGATGATGAAAAGATGTTGGATACTTTAATCGAAGCTGATGTAAATGTTGAAGATATCGAACTTGAAGATGGTTTAATGACTGTATATGTAACTCCAAGTGATTTACATAAGGCTCAAGAAGTAATTGATGCACTTATTCCTGATTGTGAATATACAGTTTGTGCAATCAAGATGATTCCTCAAGAATATGTGAAACTTGAAGATGAACATGATAAGGAATTATGGAACAGATTATTAACTTTACTTGATGAAGTTGATGATGTTCAAGAAATTTTCCATAACGTTGAAGAATAATTGATGACTTCGGTCATCTTTTATTTTTGTCTAAGGCATTAAAAAAAGCATCTTAATTGATGCTTTATTTATTCTTAACCTAAGCTAAGCTATTAACTTTTTTAGCTAATCTAGCTTTTTCTCTAGCTACAAAATTCTTATGTTTTAAGTTGCTAGTTAAAGCCTTATCAAGAAGTGAATTTGCTTCGTTAAATGCCTTTACTGCTAATTCTTTATCGTTAGCTTCAACAGCCTTTTCAACTTTCTTGATAGCTGTCTTTAATCTTGATTTAGCGCTAGTGTTAGCTAAATTCTTTTTAGCATTTGTAAGAGCTCTCTTTTTTTGTGACTTGATATTTGCCATAGACCCTCCTTATGAATACGCTTAAAAATTATACCAAAGTCCTTTTGTAAATGCAATTTTTACTATGCTATAATTTTAAATGTTATGAATAAGAGAATAGTATTTATGGGTACCCCAGCTTTCGCAGCTAATGTCCTTAGGGGTTTAATTGAAAATAACTATAATATTGTTGGCGTTGTAAGCCAAGCTGACAAGAAAGTAGGGCGTAAACAAATATTGACAGCTTCTCCTGTAAAGGAAGTAGCTTTGGAATATAATCTTCCAATTTTTACTCCTATTTTTATCAAAGATGATTATCAAGGTATTTTGGATTTAAATCCTGATTTGATTATTACTTGTGCTTATGGCCAATTTATTCCATCTAAACTTATAGAATTTCCTGAATATAAGTCAATTAATATTCATGGTTCCTTGCTTCCAAAATATAGGGGTGGTGCGCCTATTCAATGGTCTATTATCAATGGAGATGAAAAGACAGGTATTTCTATCATCTATATGACAAAGAAGATGGACGCTGGTGATATTCTTTATATGAAAGATTTAGATATTGATATAAGGGATACTAATGCTAGCTTATTTAATCGTTTAAGTGATTTGGCTCGTGAATGTATCTTGGACTTCTTACCTAATTTCTTTGAAGGAAAGTTTGAAAGAATAGCTCAAGATGAATCCTTAGTTTCTTTCTCTTATAACTTAACTAAGGAAGATGAATATATTCATTTTAATAATGATGTATTAAAAGTATATAACCACATTAGAGGTTTACTTG
>CAKUTY010000044.1 GCA_934692455.1 uncultured Erysipelotrichaceae bacterium | reverse complement strand
TCAAAAGTTCTAACTTCAGTGCTTTCTTGATAGAATTCACAGAAGGATATTAGACGTTCATTGTTGAATGTTCCGTATGTGATTGAATACATTTTATTTTGATATTTGAATTCAATTTCATTCCCACATTCAATATATTCTTTTAGTTGTTCTTTAACCATTTTCCCTCCTTTGAAATTATTCTCTATGCATTTTTGAACCTGTGAAAGTGATTTTGTGTTCGTGTGGAACTTTTGGATGTGTTTTAGGGTTACCGTGATTTGTATAGTCTATATCCAAATAGGCTTTACCATCATTATCATAATACCGTTCGCTATTTAAATTTCCATTTATATATTTTTTAATAACAGAATTAGGATATGAATGTGTAGGAGAACCATGAACATTAGCTATAGTTGACACAGTCTCTACCGTACCAACGTTGTTAGAGTTAGCAGTATTGTAATCCTTGCCGTTTATGTAATTGTTTTCACTTCCATTTGTTTCATTGCTACGATTGCTTCCTGCAAAACCATCCCAATTACCCTTCATTTTTTATGACCTCTGTCATCCCACTAGAATGGACGTTTCTGTTGGCAATATCTTTTCTTAATTCCATGTTACGTTTCATTGTATGAGAATCATATTGGTATATTGGTATACCTGCAATAATTGCACTTTCAAATACATAATCGTAAGCTGGTCCATATACGACAATACCTGTAGGGTGAATTGCATCCAAGACTATTTTCATTTGATTTCGAAATATTTTTCTATTTTCGAGGTTCCAAGTAAAGCCGTTAGTACCGACAGCGATGAGGCAATTCTTTGGTATTGCATCAAGCATCCCAATGGTCTCGTCATTTCCTAATCTTACATTGGGTATTACTTTTATACCTTGTTTACCAAAAAAATATGTAATTGCAAGATTAGTATATATTTGACTCTTTTGAACCGCAAGTGGCATATTGTCGTATGGGCTTGCGTCCATTCCTATGATACTAGAATAGATAGAGAGTTTTTCTACATATCTTTTTGGATTATTTAGAATTGGGGTAAATTTTTCATCTCTACAATAAAATGACATACATGATGACTTTGGATCAACTACCTCTCTTCTACAATCCCATTGAAATAAAGATTTTGGTGGATTCGTCTCGACCATCCATTTTTCAATGATAGGGTATCCATCTGGTTTTGTTCTTCGCGCTCCTTCTATTAAATAAGACAGGAACATAGTTCTTACATAAGAATTTGTTACATTCTTAAAATCAATCGATTCATTCATTTTGACAATAACTCCTTTCTTAATGATTCGACCATAAAAAATTCTATGGATTTCTTGTAAGCATCTCCGAAATGTGTTATCATCTTTTTACCTTTTAGAATGATTCATCATTCGAAGATGTACACTTAGTGATTGTTCCAGCAATTATTAAGTGTTTTATTTTTGTTTATATAAAATTTGCATCACCTCCTTCAAATAATTTAAGTGTTCTAATCTCATAAGCAGTATAATTTCGTTCACCGTAACGAAGCCACTTGTAATAATAATCATATGCATAACATGCCGCCTCATAACTTATATCAAATATTTTTTCAATTTCTTCAGGCGATTTTAGATTCAATTTGTGAATTAATGGTGGAGGTGCAAGTGTGTATTTGGCAAAAAAATTTGCTTCTGCTTCAGCTAATTCACTTTCCTCTAAATGATCAAGCACAATATGCGCTATTTCATGCATTATTGTATTGTTGATTCTTTTGTATGGTTTGCTATCGTTGTAAAAAATATTATATTTTCCACAATTAATCCCAGTAAAACCATCTATACTTTTCTTTTTCATTAATTCTTGTATGTGCACGTCAAATGAAGAATATGGAATAACTTTAACTCCCATTTGAGTAGCTATTTCAAAACCACTAATTGGTACACAACAAATATTATACTTTTCTAAAATATCAACGCTTTTTTGTTTAATTTCCTCATACCGCTCATTCGATAATTTAAACACCTATAATTACTCCTTCCCAAAAAGGGCATCCATTAATTCTCTTTTTTCATCATCCGACATATCTGATGCATTTCGCGCTATTAATCTTCTAATTTGATTAAAATTAAATTCTCCTTCTTCTATTCCAAGAAGATAATCTGAAGTTGTTTTTAACGCGGTAGCTATGTTGGCGATAGTTTCTGGTTTTGGTTCCCTGTCTCCCGAAATATAACGAGATAGTTGTTGTTCAGTAATTTGAACTCTATCAGCTAATTTCCTCTGGCTCATGTTTCTTTTACCCAACATTGTAGATATTCGCATGCCTAACTCCTTACTCATACTAATTTCCTCCTAAAGTATCAACATAATATTAAATCAAACTTGCCAAAATGTCAAATGAAGTTGCCTCAATCGTTTAGGGCACTTTATTTTCGCATTATTTTTTGTATCGATAATATAAAAAGGATTTCGTATAGCAATACTAGAAAAGGTCAAAGGCATTTGTTGTATATGCCTTTGGTGATGTAGAGAATGATATCACGATGCTTAAGAATTGTGGTTTGGGTGTATGTATGGCTAATGGCCAAGATAAAACTAAGGAAGCTGCCGATATGATTTGCGGCGATAATGATTATGATGTCATAGCTTATGCACTAGAGAAGATATTGGAAAGATGATTAAGTTCATCTTTTTTAAATTTAAAAGGAGACTGTAATACCGCAGTACTACTCGCCTCCTTTAATGACTAATTTTTGCGTTGTCTGCCAACCCTCGGTCCTTTACATAACCGCATTTCTTACGAATTTTAATGTTGTTCGCCAACTTAATTTTTATATCAGATTAATATGTTAGTCACACAATTAAGATTATACCAATTCTAAGTTAGTTTAACAGTTGCGATTATATAAAATGTTAAATAATGGCTGAAATAGGCACTATTATCGTTGTTTGAAAGAAAAGAAAGTGTTGTATGGAACTATTTTCTAGAAAAAATAGCTTCTTTAACTTCAGTATATTTCTTTTCAGGAATAGGTAAGATAGTACCGTCTTGTAGCTGTAGATTAAAACGTTCTATCTTGGTAACACAACTTGGATTAATTAGAAAGCTTGTGTGTATTCTTAATAGATGATCATCATATTTCTTTTCAAAGTCACTTAGTTTACCGTTGATGGTAATGTTTTCGTTTTTAGTATGAACAATTAGTTTAGTAGCTTTCTTAATTGTTTCTACATATAAAACATTATGAATAGAAATACGATGAACTTTCATATCACATGCTTGTAGGGTAATGTAGTAATCTGGTTTTTCAATTAATCTAACAGGTATTCCTGCATTTTCATAATGAACTGGATAAATGGTATCTCTATCATCCTTTTTCCATTCATTACTAACATGTACAAGAGCTATTTCCCATTTGGATTTGTTTTGATGCCATGATAGTTGTGTTCTTTGATTATGTAAATCAGTATTATCGCTAGGGTAGTGAGTAAAGATTTCATAATGAAGAAGAACTTCATGTGCGTTTTTGTTTAGAGTGATACATTGTACACGAATAGATCCTACGGTAAAGGTTAGATTATGCTCATCTGAAGAGAAAGCATTTATCATGTTTTCTCTTCCTCTCATCTCTTGTCCTTCTACCGGTCCAATCCATAATACATCATCACTTAGACTATCAAAAAATGGTTGTAAGTTATTACTATAGTATTCAGTAATAATATTTAGTGATTGTTCAATTAATTCATTAGTTATCATAAGCTAATTATAAGTCATTTAAATAATAAATAAGTGATTTAATTAAAAATAATGGAAAATATTTGATTGATGATTAGAATGATTTTCATATGAAAAAGATGGTTAAGTATCTGGCTACTATAGGAATGGTAGCTATCCTGATATTTTCTAGTGTTAATCTTGTTAGTGCTGATGATAATCGTACTGAAAAGATTGTAGATAGTATTCCTTTTATATTGTTGATTACAGAATCAATTGTTGGTATTACAATACTATGGTTTGCGTGGAATGAAAAAGATTGAGTTTAACACTTGTGTGGATACAAAACTTCAATTGTTGGCTTAAATAAAGGATATTTTGAATGTTTCCTATGAATTTATGTGTTGTATGGAAACATTTTTAATTTAGTCATTTTGGGTTTCAATTTAGTCATTTTTCGAAAAATGACTAAATTGAATTGATTTATGACCAAATTGAATTTACAATTAAAGAGGTGAAAGAGGGTTAAGTATAATGAGAGAATTTGATTATAAAGAATCATGGAAAAAGCTTTTAACTCCTAATATTGTTACACTTCTAACTTCTATTCATGAGTATAAAGGCGAACAAAATTTGTTTATTGAATCTAATGCGGACAAATTAACCGAATTATTAGAGATTGCTAAGATTCAAAGTACAGAAGCTTCTAACAAGATTGAGGGTATCGTTACAACCGAAGAAAGATTAAAACAACTTCTTTTGGATAAGACTATGCCAAAAAGTAGAAATGAAAAAGAGATTGCGGGCTATAGAGATGTTTTATCGACCATTCATAATAGTTATGAATTTATCCCTGTTAGTTCAAATTATTTTCTTCAATTGCATGGTGATTTATATAGGTTTAGCAGTGAAAGCATAGGTGGAAGATTTAAATCTACAGATAATATCATTGCTGAAGTAGATATGAAAGGAAATCAATCTATTAGGTTTAAACCGGTTGAAGCATGGGCAGCTCGCGATTCTATGATTAGTCTATGCGAAGCTTACAATGAAGCGATTAATGACAGAATAGATCCTTTGCTTATTATGCCGATGTTTATTCTAGATTTCTTGTGTATCCATCCTTTTGATGATGGAAATGGAAGAATGAGTAGATTATTAACTTTATTACTTTTATATAAATCAGGATACATCGTTGGTAAATACATAAGTATTGAAAAGTTAATCGAAAAAACTAAGGAAACATATTATGACGTCTTACAAAAAAGCTCTATAAATTGGCATGAAGGCACAAATGATTATGAACCGTTTGTTGAATACTATTTGGGTGTTGTGATTGCTGCTTATCGTGAATTCTCATCTAGAGTACAAATTCTTATTACTGCTGGTCTTAGTAAACCAGATAGAGTTCGTGAAGTGATTAAAACCCATATTGGAAAAATAACTAAAGCTGAGATTGCTAAAAAGTGTCCTGATATAAGTGATACTACTATAAATAGGTCGTTAAGTGATTTGTTAAAGAGCGGTGAAATAGTAAAATTAAGTGGTGGAAGATATACTTCTTATGTATGGAACGGAGGAAATCAATAATGATTACAGGTGAATTGAAAAATAAGATAGATGGTTTATGGAATGTGCTTGCTACAGGCGGTTTGACTAATCCTTTAGAGGTTATTGAACAAATAACCTATTTGATGTTTATTCATGATTTAGATGAAACTGATAATAAGAATGCTAAAGAATGTGCGATGTTAGGTCTACCTTTTAAAAGTATCTTTGCCGGGGAAATTGAAGTTGGCGATAGAACTATAGATGGACAACAATTGAAATGGTCTACTTTCCGTGATTTGCCTGCAAATAAGATGTATTCGATTGTTCAAGAGTGGGTGTTTCCTTTTATAAAGAATTTGCATTCGGATAAGAACAGTGCTTACTCAAAATATATGGATGATGCAATTTTTAAATTGCCTACTCCATTAATATTATCTAAGGTAGTTGATTGTCTGGATGAAATTTATGCTTTAATGGGCAAAACAAACGAAACTGATATTCGTGGCGATGTGTATGAATATTTATTGTCAAAGATTTCTACTGCGGGTAGAAATGGTCAATTTAGAACTCCTAGACACATTATAAAAATGATGGTCGAATTAATGGATCCAAAACCAGGGGAAACAATATGTGACCCAGCTTGTGGTACTTGCGGATTTTTAGTTGGTGCTAGTGACTATTTAAGAGAAAGATATCGTAATGAGATATTAATGAATAAAGAAAATAGAGAACACTATATGAATCACATGTTCTATGGTTTTGATATGGATCGTACTATGTTACGTATTGGTGCTATGAATATGATGACACACGGTGTTGAGTCTCCTTTTATTGAATATAGAGATAGTTTATCTGATCAAAACATAGATAACGATAAATATTCTTTGATTCTTGCTAATCCACCGTTTAAGGGCTCACTAGATGCCGATTCAGTTTCTTCAGATTTGTTGAAAGTAACTAAGACAAAGAAAACAGAATTGTTATTCTTGGCTTTATTTCTAAGAACATTAAAAGTTGGCGGAAGATGTGCTTGTATCGTTCCTGATGGTGTTCTCTTTGGTTCAAGCAATGCTCATAAACAAATTAGAAAAACATTAATTGAAAATAATAGATTAGAAGCGGTTATTTCGATGCCTTCAGGTGTATTTAAGCCTTATGCTGGTGTATCTACTGGTATTCTCATCTTTACAAAAACGGGACATGGCGGAACTGATAAAGTGTGGTTCTATGATATGAAAGCTGATGGCTATTCTTTAGATGATAAGAGAACAGTTGTTAAGGAAAATGATATACCTGATATTATTGAAAGGTTTAACAATTTAGATAAAGAAGTAGAACGTAAAAGAACTGAACAAAGCTTCTTTGTAGATAAAGAAGAGATTGTTGAAAATGACTATGATTTATCAATCAACAAGTACAAAGAGGCCATTTATGAAAAGGTAGAGTATCCACCAACTAGTGAAATACTTGCTGATATTGAATCTTTAAACAAAGAGATTGAAAAGAATTTAGAAGAACTTAAGGATCTTCTTAAGGACTAGAAAGGAGAAAGAATCTGAATGATAAATTCGGATTTGTAGATGTGAATGGAACATAGATTTTTAGGAGAAATTTGTTGTCCAAAACAATGGAAAACCATTTCTACTAGTGAACTTACTGAAACGGGCTATCCAGTATATGGAGCAAACGGAATAATCGGAAAATATAAAGAATACAATCACGAAAAGGCAACAATACTTGTCACGTGCAGAGGTGCCACTTGTGGAAGTGTTGTTATTTCTAAACCTTATTCTTACGTCAATGGAAATGCGATGGCATTAGATAATTTAGACGATGATATATGCATAGATTACCTATATTTCTATTTAATAGGAAGAGGATTTGCGGACGTTATTAGTGGATCAGCACAACCACAAATAATTAGATCGACTATAGAGAAAATCAGAATACCGTTATGTAACTTTGAAAAGCAAAAACAAATAGCTTCTGTTTTTAGCACGATAAACGGTATGAAGTTAAAATTTGAGCTTTTAATAGAAAAATATGATCAATTAGTCAAAGCCCGATTTGTCGAGATGTTTGGTGGCATACATGACAGTGTACTTTATCCATACATCCAAACAAAAAAACTTTGCGACGTGATTAGTGGAGGAACGCCTAACAGAGAAAAAAATGAGTATTGGGAAAAAGGCGATATTCCTTGGATTAGAACGGCAGATCTACAAAATGAAGTTATTCAAAAGCCTGCAGAATATATTACTAGAAAAGGGTTAGATAATTCATCTGCTAAGTTAGTTCCGCCCAGCACGATATTAATAGCAATGTATGGACAAGGAAAAACAAGAGGAATGACTGGATATTTAAATATTAAGGCTTCCACAAATCAGGCATGCGCATGTATTTTGCCTGGTAGTAAAATCAATCCTATTTTCATGTGGAAATACTATGAACTATCTTATGAAAAGCTTCGTAATATGGCTAAAGGTGGAAATCAGCCAAATTTAAACGGAAACATGATAAAGGAGTTTTTAGTTTTGCTTCCACCTATTGAACTTCAAAATAAATTTGTTGACTTCGTTCAACAAGTCGATAAATCAAAATTAGCGGTACAACAATCATTAGAAAAAACACAACAACTATTTGACAGTTTGATGCAAAAATATTTTGGATAATTATTAATTAGTGGATGTAGAGATGTTGGTAACGGAGGTTATTAACATGAAAACAGAAGTTATTAAAGAAATTGAACAGTCTCTATTGAATTATCTTGATAATGCACAAATGGAGATGTTACATTCTACTTTAACTAGATGCTTAGAAAAGGTAGAAGTAGTTTTGAAAGACAATTCATTATTAGATATCGGTAAATACAGTAATGAAGAACTAATTAATAAGTTTATTTCAGCAAAAGAAATAGAAGGCTGTAGTAAAAGAACAACTAAATATTATGAGTCTACTTTGTTGAAGATGAATAACAAGATGAATAAGAGTATTACTCATATGACTACTGATGATCTAAGGACTTATTTAACTGATTATCAGAAAATAAATGATTGTTCAAAAGCTAGCGTAGATAATATTAGACGTAATTTAAGTAGTTTCTTTTCTTGGTTAGAAGAAGAGAATTATATTTTAAAGAGTCCTATGAAAAGAATTCATAAGATCAAAGTTGATAAAGTGATTAAGGAAACTTATTCTGATGAAACTTTAGAATTATTAAGAGATAACTGTGATTGTTTAAGAGATTTAGCTATTATTGACTTATTGGCTTCAACTGGAATGAGAGTTGGAGAATTGGTTAAATTGAATATTAATGATATTGATTTTGAAAATAGAGAATGTGTGGTATTTGGTAAAGGAAATAAAGAAAGACCGGTTTATTTTGATGCTAGGACAAAAATCCATTTAAAGAATTATTTGAATTCTAGGAAAGATTCAGATCCTGCATTGTTTGTTTCTCTAGATGCTCCACACGAAAGGTTAAATATAAGTGGCGTTGAAATTAGATTAAGACAACTTGGTAGAAGATTAGGTATACAAAAAGTTCATCCTCATAAATTTAGAAGAACTGTCGCAACAAAAGCTATTGATAAAGGAATGCCTATTGAACAGGTGCAGAGTTTACTAGGACATTCTCAGATAGATACAACCATGCATTATGCAATGGTTAATCAAAACAATGTCAAAGAATCACATAGAAAATATGTAGCTTAATATGTTTGCCTCTATTACAAATTCGGATTTGTAGATGTGAATGGAACATAGATTTTTAGGAGAAATTTGTTGTCCAAAACAATGGAAAACCATTT
>CAKUTY010000043.1 GCA_934692455.1 uncultured Erysipelotrichaceae bacterium | reverse complement strand
ATACAGGAAAGGATCATAGCACTAGAAGATATTATCAAATCGTTGAATATTAATTAGATTACAACATGATAAAAACTATAATCTTTGATTTTGATGGTGTGCTAATCGATACCGAAAAGAAAGGCGTAATTGATAACTATAATTTGTTAAAAACAAACGGGATAGGTTGCCCAAACTTAGAAGAATTGAAAGAATTGGTTGGAACAACAGATATTAAAAATTATGAGTATATATCCAAAGCTTTGTCAATAGACATAAATGAAGCAAAACAAAAATTGGATAAATACATAGAAAAGAATCCATACACTATAGAATTATTCTTCAAAGGAACAAAGGACATATTAGAATATTTGGATAAAAAATATTCCTTGATTATAGCATCAAATTCTCCAATGGAATTTATTCATAGAATGGTTGTTGAATATGGGATAGAAGACTGTTTTTATAAAATTTATTCTTGTAGAGATTTAGTAGCTCCAAAACCAAGTCCTGAAATATATGACTATATAGTAAGCAGTTGCGGTTTGAATAAAGATGAATGCATAGTTGTTGAAGATTCTTTGATTGGTGTTGAAGCAGCATTGAAAGCTGATATAAAAGTTATTGGTAAAGAGGATGACTTTCTAAATATAAGCTTAAACAAAGCAAATTATCTTATTAAAGATTTAAAAGAGTTACCAGATTTATTAAGGAGAATAGATATATGATTGGAATACTAATAGTTGGCCATGGAAAATATGCGACAGGAATGAAGGAAAACGTTAAAACCATTATTGGTGATGTAAAAAAATGTTATGCCATTGATTTTATAAACGAAGATTCTCCAGAAGAATTAGATACCAAGATAAAGAGCGCTATAAAAGAGCTTAATGATGAAGATGGCGTAATTATTTTTCTAGATTTGCTTAATGGAACTCCGTTCAATACCTGTGCAAAATATGCTATAGACAATAAAAGAATTAAGTTGGTATATGGGGCAAACGCTCCAATGATATTGGATACAATAATGAAGATTCAATATAGTAATGATGATTTAGAGGAGGTAGTTAAAAACGCAATAGAAATCGGGAAGGAACAAATCGGATTGTTTAAAGTGGTATCTTTACCAATGGAAGATGATCTATAAAAATTGATATTTTAGAAAAGGCTATGAATTAGGTAATTTAGTTCATAGCCTTTTTGTGTTAATAATTAAATTTATTTATTCTTCTCGATCTTACTTAATGTTTTATGAATAGTATCAATGGTTCTAGTGGAGTTATCTTGATCTCTAAGCATTGATGTAACAAATAGAGCATTAATAATACAATATTGAGATACTCTTGATGGCATAGATTCAGATCTATAAGTTAGTTCATCAGTAGCAGATTGCAATAAGATGTTAGCTGCTTTTGCTATAGGAGATATAGGATTAGAAGATATCGCTATAACAGGAACTTTGTTTTCAAGACAAATATTTTCTATTTCTATAGCACCAGAAGTTTTTCCTGAATGAGATATGATAATCGCAACGTCTTCTTTTGATAGTAAAGAAGCTGCCATAGTTTGCATATCGTAGTCACAATTATAGATACACTTAAAAGGTGATCTCATAAATAAATGATAGGCATCAAAGGCCATAACATTAGAGCCACCAAGTCCAAAGAAAGCAACTTGTCTAGCTGTTGTAATATAATCAACAGCTTTTTTAAATGTCTTAGAATCAATTAATTCTATTGTATTGTTTATAGAACGCTTGCTAGATTCACATATTTTCTTGGCAATAGTAGAATCATCATCTTTTGTGTCTATTTCTTTCTTTAATGATATTTCTGGGTCAAAGTCTTCTGTTAGTAAGGCAATCTTAAAATCTGTGAAGCCATCATAGCCTAACATTTTAGTGAATTTAAAGAAAGTTGAATCGGCAACGCCAATGGCACTAGAAATTTGACTAATAGTAGAATGTGATACGACTTTGATGTTGTTAGAAATATAGTCAGCAATCTTTTTTTCAGTATCGTTTAAAGAAGGATATACTGAGTTAATTCTTGTCGTATATGACAGTGATTTTGTTTTTTTCATAAATTATTATTCCTTTAACAATTCTATTATTGCCTATTTTAAAGGGTTTTTAAATACTTTTTTGTAAAAAAGAAAAATATTTTTTATTTAGTGTTGCAAAAAGAAAAAAATTCGATACAATAAAGGTGTTGAAATTGAAACCGCTTGCAGGAGGAAAACTAAATGATAGATATGACAACAGCATTAGATGAAAGTAGAATCGATTTTCATCTAAAAGGAACTACTAAAGATGAGATCTTAAAAGAAATTGTAGATATCTTTGATAAGAGTGGTGTTCTAAATGATAAGGAACAATTTCTAAAAGATGTTTATGAAAGAGAAAAAGAGGGTCCAACTGGAATGGTAAACAATTTATGTATTCCTCATGGCAAATCTGATGGTGTAAACAAATCTTGTATAGCAGTTTGTAGAAGCGACAAGTTGATTCCCTGGGAATCAATTGATAATCAGCCAGTTAATGTATTTGTAATGATGGCAATCGCTAATAAAGATAAGGCAGAACTAGTTAAGGTGCTATCTCGTGTAGCAATGAAACTATGTGATCAAAGTATAGTAGAGACCTTAAAGACTACAGAAGATAAGGAAGTAGTCATAAACATATTCAGTAAAGAATAGAAAGGAGAAAAGATGAATATTGTAGGTATTTCTGCATGTCCAGCAGGAATTGCACATACCTATATGTGCAGGGAAGTGTTGATACAAGCAGCTGAGCAAAGAGGACATAGTTGCAAAATTGAGACACAAGGTACTATCGGCGTTGAGTTTGAGTTAACACCGGAAGATATTAAAAATGCTGATGTTGTTGTCTTAGCAGCTGATGTAAGAGTTTCTGGAGAAGAAAGGTTTGAAGGAAAGCCAATTGTCAGGATTGGTACTGCAAAAGTAATTTCTAATCCATTAGGATTTATCGCTAAGCTTGAAAAGGCAATGGAAAGTAAGTTAAAGAAATAATTTTCGAAGGGGGTTAATATGAAAAAGTTCGAAATTAAAAAACATGTTATGACAGCAATCGGTTACATGATTCCGCTTGTTGTCGCTGCTGGTCTAAGTATGGCTCTTGGTCAAGTAATTGATCCAAACGTTAGACAAGCTAGCGAAGGATTAGGTTTCTACCTATATAGTATTGGTGGATTTGGTATGAACCTAGTTGTTCCTGTTATCGCTGCTGGTACTGCATACTCTATTTGTGGAAGACTAGGTATTGCGCCTGGTATCATCATGGGCTTTGTATGTACTAGTATCAAATCAGGATTTATTGGTGGTATCGTTGGCGGCTTCTTAATTGGTTACTTCGTATTATTCTTACAAAAGTACCTAGCTCCTCATACTCCAGCTTGGATGAAGGGTTTATTACCTGTAATGATTATCCCATTCTTAACAACTGTTGTATGTTGTTTATTGATGTACTATGTTCTAGGTATTCCATTTGCATGGGTAATTAATTCATTACAAGGTTGGTTAGCTAGCATGAGCAACGGTTCTAAGTTTGTCTTTGGTGCAATCGTTGGTGCAATGGCGTGTTTCGACTTTGGTGGTCCTATCAACAAGACAGCTTCTACTTTCGTAAATGGTCTATTAGCTGATGGTGTATATGGTCCAGAATCAATTAAGTTCTTAGGCTCTATGGTTCCTCCATTTGGTATCGCAGTTGCATGCCTATTACAACCTAAGAAGTTCACAAGTGCTGAAAAAGAACAATTAAAGGCTGCAGTTCCAATGGGAATTTGTATGATTACTGAAGGTGTCATCCCAATTGCTGCTAGAGACTTAGTAAGAGTTGTTATCGCTTGTTGTATTGGTAGTGCTATCGGTGGTGGTCTATGTATGGTATGGGGAACTGAAGCTCCAGTAGTACATGGTGGTATGTTAACAGTTCCACTATTCACAAACCCAGGTATGTTCTGTTTAGCTCTTGCGATTGGTTCAGTAATCACTGGTGTTGTTCTTGCGATTATTAAAAAACCAGTTACAGAAGCTGATGAAAAAGCAGGTCTTGTAAATCTTGGTTCAGCTGATGTTGATGATTCTGATGATTTAGTTATCGAATAGGAGATAAGTATATGTTGGTAAGTATGAAATATCTTTTGGACAAGGCAAAAGATAGAGACTATGCTGTTGGTGCGTTCAATGCTACCGAGTTAGCTCTTGTTAGGTCAGTAGTTGAACAAGCTGAAGAGAGTGATTCTCCAGCTATCATTGAAGCTTCTGCAGGTGAATTCGAATTTGTCACAAAAGATTTCTATAAATATGTAATTGAAAGATGTAAGGATTCTAGAGTACCATTTGCACTACACCTAGACCATGGTCATACAGTTGAAGAGTGTGTTAGGGCAATTCAAGCTGGTTTCACTAGTGTAATGATTGATGGTTCTACTCTTCCTTATGAAGAAAATGTTGCGTTGACTAAGAAGGTTGTAGAAATCGCTCATGCAGCTGGTGTTACAGTTGAAGGTGAAATCGGTACTATTGGTGCTATTGGTAATTCTGATGAAGGTGGTGTAACTAATATCACTTATACTCGTCCTGAGGATGTGGTGGACTTTGTAGAAAAGACTGGTGTAGACTGTTTGGCTATCGCTATTGGTACAGCACATGGTATTTATCCTAAGGGTTATACTCCAAAGTTACAACTTGAATTATTAGAAGAAATTAAGAAGATTGCTCCTGTACCTCTAGTATTACATGGCGGTTCTAATAATCCAGATGATGAAATTGCTAAGGCTTGTAAGATTGGTATTGCCAAAGTAAATATTTCAAGTGATATCAAGTATGCGTATTTCAAGAAGTTAGATGAAGTATATAAAGAAACAGGTGGCTTTGTTCCTGCTAAAGTAATGGGACCAGCTATTGTTGATACTAAGGCAGTAGTTAAGAATAAAATGGAGTTGTTTAATTCTGTATGCAAGGCAAGCTTATATAGATAAGGTGGTATTTTATGGAAGATTTTGTGTTTACATATGTAACTCAAGTAATATTTGGGAAAGATGGAGTATCTAAACTAGCAAAGAAGATTAGAGAAAATAGTCCTAATGCTAAGAAGGTAATGATTGTCTACGGCTCTGATCGTATTAAAACTAATGGCTTATTTAATAAGGTTGTAGATAATCTTAAGTCAGCAGAAATTGATTATGTAGAGTTAGGTGGTGTTAAACCTAATCCTCGATTAAGTAAAGTATATGAAGGTATTGAAATCTGCAAGAAACAGCCTATTGATTTCATCATTGCAATCGGCGGCGGCAGTGTAATTGACACTGCCAAGGCCGTTGGCTGTGGTGCTAAATACAATGGTGATGTATGGGATTTCTTTAATGGCAAAGCTCCTACAGATACAATCAAAGTATGTTCGATTTTAACTATTCCAGCAGCAGGAAGCGAAACAAGTTTAAGTTGTGTAGTAACTAATGAAGAAGGATGGCTAAAGAAGAGTATTAATAATGATGCAATCAGACCTGTGTTTGCGATACTAGATCCAGAACTAACATATTCTTTACCTAAATATCAAATTGGTGCTGGTGTCTTCGATATGTTGTCTCATGTTATGGAAAGATATTTCACTAATACTGAGCATGTTGATTTAACTGATAGGATGTGTGAAGCGGTTATGAAGACTATTATCAACTATGGTCCAAAGACTTATGCAGAACCTGATAATTATCAATATCGTTCTGAAATTATGTGGGCTGGTTCTATTGCACATAATGGCTTATTAAATACTGGCCGTGAACAAGATTGGGCAAGTCATAGAATTGGTATGGAACTAAGTGGTATTTATGATACAACTCATGGAGCATCACTTGCTATTATCACTCCACATTGGATGGAATATGTTTATAAGCATAATATTGATCGTTTTGTACAATGGGCAGAAAATGTATGGGATGTTAAATTATCTCATGATGATAAGGATGCAATTGTCAAAGAAGGTATTAATAGACTTGTTGCTTGGTCTAAGTCAATTGGCATGCCTACAACATTATCTGAAGCGAATATTCCGTTTGATAGATTCGAGGAAATGGCAGATAAGTGTACAACACAAGATAAGGTTCCTGTAGGTCACTTTGTTCCTATGTATAAAAAGGATGTAATGGCCATCTACGAATTAAGTAAATAGGTAATATAATCAAGCATGTATAATCGTGCTTGATTTTAATTTTGAGGTATATATGGAATTAAAAAGTAGAAAAATGAGAGAATTAGCACCAGAACTTGATCCCTTAAGAATTGGTACTGGTTGGAAGAAGGAAGATTTAGATAAACCACAAATTTTTATTGAATCTACATTTGGTGACAGTCATCCAGGTAGTGGTCATTTGGATAAGTTGGTTGAAGAAGTTAGAAATGGTGTATATGAAGCTGGTGGCTTTGGTGCAAGATATTTTGTCACAGATATTTGTGATGGTGAAAGTCAAGGCACGGATGGCATTAACTATAGTTTAGCTAGTAGAGAAATGATAGCTAATATGATTGAAATACAAGGAAGTGCGACTGTTTTTGATGGTGCTGTTTATTTAGCAAGTTGTGATAAGGGTTTACCAGGAAATATGATTGGTATGTTAAGAGTGAATGTACCTTCAATTATCGTACCAGGTGGCACCATGAAAGCTGGTCCTAAAATGTTAACGCTTGAACAGCTTGGCATGCATAGTGCAAGGTATCAAAGAAATGAAATATCTAAGGAAGAATTAGATTGGGCTAAGTGTAATGCTTGTCCAAGTTGTGGTGCTTGCAGTTTTATTGGCACCGCTTCTAGTATGCAAATAATGGCTGAAAGCTTAGGTTTGGCATTACCTGGTAGTGCTCTTATGCCAAGTGATAGTCCTGACTTACTAGAATATGCTAAAAAAGCGGGTGAACGTGTTGTAGAAATGGCTTATGAAGATAATATGAAACCAAGTGATATTCTTACTTTGAAGAGTTTTGAGAATGCAATCATGGTTCATGCTGCTATTTCAGGTAGTACAAATTGCTTATTACATATTCCTGCAATTGCTCATGAATTAGGCATTGAATTAGATGCAGATACTTTTGATAGATTACATCGTAATGCTAAATACTTATTAGATATAAGACCTAGTGGTAAATGGCCTGCTGAAGTCTTCTATTATGCAGGCGGTGTTCCAGCTATTATGGAAGAAATTAAAGATTGTCTTCATTTGGATGTTATGACTGTTACTGGAAAAACCTTAGGTGAGAATCTAAAAGAATTAAGAAATAATGGTTTCTATGATAGATGTGATAAGTGGTTAGAGGATTTCGGTAAGAGAAATAATGTTGAAATCAAGAAAGAAGATGTTATTCATGCTATTGGTACTGACGGTTCTATCGCTATATTAAAGGGCAATCTTGCACCTGAAGGAGCTGTTATTAAACATACTGCTTGTCCAAAAGAAATGTTTGTAGCCAAGTTAAACGCAAGAGTCTTTGATAGCGAAGAAGAGTGTCTTGATGCAGTATTACATCATAAGATAAACAAGGGCGATGCGGTGTTTATAAGATACGAGGGTCCAAAGGGCTCTGGCATGCCTGAAATGTTTTATACTTCAGAGGCTATTAGTTCTGATAAAGAACTAGGAAGAAGTATTGCGTTAATTACTGATGGTAGATTCTCAGGAGCTTCAACAGGACCAGTTATTGGACATTGTAGTCCTGAAGCTCAAAGTGGCGGCCCAATTGCTCTTGTAGAAGATGGCGATATCATTGAAATTAATGTTCCTTTAAGAAAATTAAATGTAGTTGGTATTAAGGGAAAAGAGATGCCAATAGAAGAAGTAAATAAAGTGTTAGAAAAGCGTAAACAAAGTTGGATTCCTAAACCACCTAAGTATAAAACAGGGGTCTTAAGGATGTTTGCAAGACATGCGGTAAGTCCAATGAAAGGCGCTTATCTAGAATATGATGATTAGTTATAAGAGAGTCTAGTTTATTCTAGATTCTTTTATTTGTTAAAAAATCATTCGTCTAAGTTAAAAAATTAATTTTATTTAGTTAAGTATTTAGCCGGATATTAATACGAACAAACTGTGAAAGAGCGCTTAAATACTTGATATTTCATCCGACTAAATTATATAAATAATAATTTTTTTTAGAGGAATATTAGACGGATTACAAAGATTCGATGAACTTAAAATAAATAATATCAAAAATAAGATAAGCTCAAAGATAGTAAATCGTCAACAAGTTGTTGACGATTCTGAAATGCAGCTGTTTTTAAAATTACTTGTGAACATCATTTTTTCTTACTTGCCAAATACAAGGAAGAACAATAGAAAGCTCTCTTCTATGCTGAAGAAAAACTAACCCCAAGAGCATGAGCGTCTCGACTAAATCTTACTGGCACAGCCAGCTCAGTTTTATTCAAAGTGAGTTGGTTTTTGCAGATTTATTATAATAGTTTTATTACTTGTTATTAACAAATATTAATGGTATATTTAAGGTATCTTGGAGGAATATAGATTAAAAATAGCTTATAATCCTCCAAAACAAATAATTATTAATGCATTTTGGAGGATTAGGAGGTATTTTTGATGATTGGACGTAAAAAAGAACAAATAATATTACAGAATTGTTTAGAGTCACCAAGGGCGGAATTTGTTGTTGTTTATGGTAGAAGAAGAGTTGGAAAGACCTTTCTAATTAAAGAGTATTTTAATAATTCTTTTTCGTTTTATGCGACAGGATTATCAAATGCAAAAACAAAAGAACAATTGAAAGTATTCAATGGCAGTCTTGTGGAATACGGCTTGAAAAATAGTAAGCAACCAAAAGACTGGTATGAAGCATTTATGAGATTAAAACAACTACTTCTAAATGATAATGTAAGAAGAGATCCAGTTAGTGGTAAAAAAGTTGTTTTCTTAGATGAATTGCCTTGGATGGATACGACAAGATCGGATTTTAAGAGTGCACTTGAGTATTTCTGGAATAGTTTTGCGTCAACACAAAATGATTTGGTGCTTATTGTGTGTGGGTCTGCTACATCATGGATTATTAATAATCTTCTAGGGGATAGAGGCGGTTTTTACAATCGAATCACAAGACAAATACACTTATTTCCTTTTACTTTGAAAGAATGTGAAGACTTGTATCGTTTAAATGGAATACAGATGACGAGGCAACAGGTTGTTGAGAGTTATATGGTGTTTGGTGGAATTCCTTATTATATTAATTGTTTTGATAAACGATTAAGCTTAGCTCAAAATATTGATGAATTGTTATTTAAAGAGAATGGGCAATTATATTATGAGTATGACACGCTTCTAAAGTCTCTGTTTAAAAACTATGAAAGACATGCCGCAATAATTGATGCGATATCTAAA
>CAKUTY010000042.1 GCA_934692455.1 uncultured Erysipelotrichaceae bacterium | reverse complement strand
AGTAACTTCTACATCCATTACAATTGGATATCTAATAAAGTCTGAATACTTCTTAATCAAGACTTGAAGATTATTAGAATCTAGATAATCATCATATTTCTTTTCCTTAGTATTTTCTTTTACATATAAAGTAATAACACTACCATAGTCATCCTTATTAGCGGTCTTTACCTCGTAACCTTCCATGGTGCCAATCCACTTATAAGCTTTTTCTTCACCTACTTTAAATGAAGTAACTTCAATCTTATCAGCTACCATGAAAGCACTATAGAAACCAACACCAAATTGACCAATGATATCAACTTTTTCTTGTTCATCTAGATTTTCCTTAAATTCTAGAGAACCTGACTTGGCAATAGTACCTAGATTATTCTCTAAGTCTTCCTTAGACATACCAATACCATTATCAGAAATAGTAATAGTACGAGCTTTCTTATCACAAGCTACCTTAATCTTTAGATCATCGGCAGTAACACTAGTATCTGTTAAAGATAAGTAATATCTCTTATCAATCGCATCAGAGGCATTAGAGATTAATTCTCTTAGGAAAATATCTGTGTTTGTATAGATAGAATTTGCCATTAGATCTAATAGTCTTTTTGATTCTGTTTTAAATTGTTTAATTGCCATACATTTTCACTCCTTTAGCACTCATATATTCCGAGTGCTAATATATTTATAACACTATTACTTGTAAAATACAAATTTAAAAGAAGTAGCATAACTACTTCTCACTGCTTTCAACTACGCTTTCAACAAGCGTGACTTCAAAGGTCTTCATTTGATTATCTCGAGAAACTGTAACACTTATTGTATCGCCAATTCCATAGCCATCTAGTAATTTAGATAATTCTGAGAATGAAGATACTTTTGTATCGTTTATCGCAACAATTAAATCACCAGCTTTAATGCCTGCCTTATCAGCAGCGCCACCTTTAACTACTTCACCTACTAAAGCGCCAGCATTTGTATAGCCATTGTATTGAAGATAATTAGAGTCGGTAATAACTTTAACACCTAAGGTTGCACGGTTTTTAACATAGCCGTTAGTCTTTAGTTCTTCAACGATTTCTTTAACAGTATTAGAAGGAATTGCATAGCCCATACCTTCAACAGTTGCGCTAGCATTAGCGCTTGATGATATCTTTGCGTTTACGATACCAACTAGATTACCATTTAAGTCAAATAGGCCACCACCTGAGTTACCATTATTAACTTGAGCGTTTGTTAGGATTAGATTCATTGAATAGTTACTGATAGTAACATCCCTATTTAAGGCTGAAATAATGCCGTTAGTAGAGCTTGTACCCTCACCCAATGAATTACCAATGGCTACTACTTCTTGTCCTAGATTTAACTCATCAGAATCGATCATCTTGGAATATTTTAGACCACTAGCTTCAATCTTTAATAAAGCCAAGTCAGTTTTAGCATCACTTCCTACGATAGTTGCGTCGTATGTTGTGCCATCATTTAGTTCCACTGATACGTTAGTAGCGCCACTGATGACATGGTTATTAGTTACAATATAACCATCTTCAGAGATAATAACGCCAGATCCTAAAGATGTAGATTCGTAAGAGCCAAAGAATGAATTGTTAGTTTGAGCTTTACTTGTGATTTGAACCACTGAATCAATCGCTTTCGCAACAACTTTTTCATAAACGCCACTTTCATTATTAGTGTATTGGACTTCACTTGTAATTTCTTTGTTTTCATCAGTATTATTTTTATAAGTTAGCTCATAGATACCATAAGTACCACATGCTCCTCCTAGTAATGCAACAAGGAAGATGATAACTATTTGTTTAATTCCTAGTTTCATATAAAAACCTCCTATTTATATTGACTATTATAGGAGGTTTAATGTGAATTTAAAGTGAATTATGAGTGATGTTTTCTAGAATTTTGTTAGCGCATCTTATACCATCTAAAGCACAAGACATAATGCCACCACCATAACCAGCACCCTCACCACTTGGATATAGGCCACTTGTGTTAATTGATTCTAGATTTATATCTCTATCGATTCTAACTGGACAGCTACTTCTAGTTTCAGGTCCTACCATAATACCCTTAGATACAAAGCCTTTAATCTTAGTATCAAAGAATAATAAGGCTTTCTTAAAGATTTCATTATCTTCTTCTTTAAAGAAATTATTGAAGTTAAATAAGGTTGTACCTAAAGGATAAGAAGATTCAAAATTTAATTCGTTTAATTCGTTATTTATGTAATCTTTAATATTGCAGGCAGGTGCCCTGTATGAATTTGATATCTCATAAGCCTTTTGTTCATAATACTTAAGATATTCAAAACCACCGAGATTCGAGCCCGTCAGATTCGAGCCCAGGTTCGAGCCCGCATACTCCTCCTTATTAACTTGAATAAGAATAGCTGAATTAGCTATACCAGAGTTTCTAGCTGCATATGACATACCATTAGTAACAATTCTTTCTTTGTCGCTTGATGCAGGTATTACCATACCACCTGGGCACATGCAAAATGAATAAACGCCTTTAGTATCTTTGTATCTTAAGAAATATTCACAAGCATGTATTCCATCACCACCTTGGTTGTTATCAATTAAACTTTGAGGATGTTCTACTCTAAAGCCAATGGCCATATCTTTAGCAGAGATATGAACGCCTTGTTTATCTAGGTTCTTAATTGTTTCATAAGAACTATGTCCTATTGCCAAAAGACAAATAGGGGATGTGATGCTTTGTTTATTAGTTTTAATGCCGGTTACTTTATGATTATCATCTAACAATAATTCTTCTAACTGTTCTTCAAAACAGAAAGTAGTACCTTTTTCAATTAAATAATCAGTAATCTTTTCGATAATAATTCTTATATTATCAGTTCCAATATGACTGTGTGGTGTGTATTTAATAGATTCATCACCACCGAATTTAATAAAGACATCTAGGATGTAGTCAATGAAAGGGTCTTTGATTCTAGTTGTTAACTTAGCATCTGAGAAGGTACCTGCACCGCCTTCACCAAATTGAACATTACTATTAACATCTAGTTCTCCTGTTTTAAAGAAATGTTCTACATCTTTGGCTCTATCTTTGATTCTTTTGCCTTTTTCAATGACGATAGGTTTTAAACCTGCTTCAACTAAACGATATGTGGCAAAGATACCGCTTGGCCCATATCCTACAACAATTGGTCTTATATCGCTTTCAATAATGGTAGCTTTAGTATCAATAGGCTTATATAAACTAACATTTTTAAGTTTTAGATAACGTTGTTCATTTTTTACTTCAACCAATAATTGAACTTTGTATAAAGCTTCCTTACGTGCATCGATACTCTTTTTATGAATTTTGTAGCTTATAAGATCGCTTTCTTTAATATTTAATTTCTTTATTAGTAACTTCTTTAGAATCTTTTCATCTTCATGAAGTCCTAGTTTTATTTCACTTACTAAAATCATATTAACATTATACTGATATTTTCTTTGTGCATAAAGTAAAGTCTTTTTAATAGATATGGAAGATAATGGTATATAATTGCTCTATGGCGAATAAAAAGACCGTTTCTCAAAAATATGTAAAAAAACAATTTTCAATCGTTGGCATTGCTTTGATGATATATGCCTTGGTTGTAATTTTTATGCCTATTGGCGCTAAGATTTGCGTTGAAAATGGCTTATTTCCAAGGATTGATAATCCAAAGCTTTCTTTTATTATTTCTTTTATAGGTTTAATTATAGGTACTGTTTTTCCTTTTATGATAGTTAGAAGAGTATTTGGTACTAATTTAAAAGAATTCACAAAAAAGACCGAAATTGATTTAAGTGATTATTTAATTAACTTTGTAGTTTATTTTGGCTTTGTCGCAGCTGCCTTATATGTAAATACAATCATCACAAAACTATTAGGTGTACAAGGTGTCATGCTTTCGGATGTTGGCATTGTCTTTAATGAAATATTAGTTGACAGTCCTATTTATTTGTTTACTTTCATTTTCTTATCACCTTTATTAGAGGAATATGCCTTTAGAGGTGTTTTACTTAATTCGTTAAGTAAATATGGAAGATATTTTGCGCTTATGATGACAACAATTGTCTATACTTTAGCCCATGCTTCTATTAGTGAGATGATTCCAAGTTTTGTGATGGGTTATTTATTGGCAAAGATGACTTTAACTTATAAGTCAATTAGACCATCATTATTTACACATATTATGGGTAACGCCTTGTTATGTGCTTTCGCTTTAGTGCCTGAAAAGTATAGTATCTTCTCATTGGTCTTTATTGCGATACTGTTGATTTTAGCTATTATTCTAGTATTTAGTAAAAAATATAATATCATTTCAATCGGAAGTTCTGATTCTTCTAAAAGGGCTATTAAGTTCTTTTTATCCAATATTTTTGTGATTATCGCCTTATTATTGTTTGTTATGCATACTACTTTGATAACATTGTTGAAATTTTAAGGGAAATTTGTTAATATTGTGGTGTAAATAAGCAGAGAGAAATCTCTGCTTAATTTATTGTTTAGAGGTAGAATGTGGAAATTAAAGATTTAAACGAAAAGCTAGCTTATGAACTAGACCTACTAGGGTTTAAGCTATATGAATGTTATTATGAAAAAAAGAATAACATTTTGCACGTATCAATTGATGCTTCATTGGATATGAATGAGATTGAAGAAATATCTAAGAAAGTGTCAGAGATCATGGATAAGTATGACGGTGATATGGATGCTTATATGCTAGATGTAAGTTCGTGTGGTATTGAGAAGAAGATTAGAAATGCTGATGAACTAAAAGAGGCGATTGGCTCATATATCCATGTTAAGGGCAAGGGTTTTAAGTATTGTGGTGACCTAGAGGATTTCGATGGTGCTGTTATTACTTTGAAGACTATGGAAAAGAATATTTCTAAAACAATTAAAATCAATTACAGCGATGTTAAAGCTGTACGTTATGCCGTTAAATTTTAAAGGAGAAGAATTATTATGAATGGCGTTAATTTAAAAAACAACAAGAACTTTTTGGAAGGTATGCGTTTATTCGAAGAAGAACGTAAGATTCCAGCTGAATTCGTGATTGAAACATTAAAGGAAGCAATTATAAAGACATACCAAAATCATGTCGATGCTCCTGCTGCTAAGGTAAGAGTTGAGATTGATAGTAAGGGTATTCAAGCTTATCATGAATTGTTAGTTGTTGATGATGATTCAGATACTTTTGATGAAACATTAGATATTTTATATTCTGATGCTAAAGAGATTAAGCCTGATGTTAAGGTTGGCGATACTATTGAAGAGGAAATTAATTTCGCTGAAATTAGTAGAACTGCAATCAATGTTGCCAAGAATATGCTTAAACAAAAGACTAAAGAGTTTGATAAACAAAGAGTTTATGATGAATACAAGGATAAGGAGTATGATTTAATCTCAGGTGTTATTGAAACAGTTGAGGAAAAGTTTGTTCTTGTTGATATCAAAAATACTTTTGCTATCTTAAAGAAGAGTGATCAAATTCCTGGTGAAGTATATAGAGAAGGTAATCCTATTAAGGCTATTATCAAGGAAGTTTCTAAGTCTACTAAGGGTTCTCAAGTAGTATTGACTAGAGCTGATGCTAAGTTTGTTGAAAGACTATTTGAAAAGGAAGTTCCTGAAATTCAACAAGGTTTAGTTGAAATCAAGGCTATTGCTAGAGAAGCTGGTGAGAGAACAAAGATGGCTGTTTATTCTCGTAATGAGGATGTAGACGCAATTGGTTCTTGTATTGGCCCTAGAGGTTCTCGTGTTCAAGCAGTTATCAGTGAAGTTAAGGGCGAAAAGGTTGATGTCTTTGAATGGAACGATGATATTGGTGAATTAGTTAAGAATGCTTTAGCACCTGCTGAAGTTAAGGCTTGTTTCTATTCAAATGAAAAGATTGATCCAAGTTTGACTGAGGAAGAACTTGAAAAGTTAATTAAGCGTAACCAAAGACCTCTATGTGTTGTAGTTGATGATGATAAGTTATCTATCGCAATTGGTAAGAAGGGTAAAAATGTTAAACTTGCTTATAAGTTAACTAATCGTAAGATTGATATTAAGACAGAGAAGGATGTTAGAGAAGCTGGAGTTGATATTGAAAGCGAAGAGGCATTCTTTAAGGAAGATCAATTAAAGATTAAGAAGGAAAAGGAACAAAAGGAATTCTTACAACTTCAAGAAGAGGCTGCTAAGCGTAAGGCTGAAAGTGGTGAAGAAGAAGTTGTAAATGATGATGCTTTTGTTGAATTTGAAGAAACTCTTGATGAAGTAACTATTGAGGATGTTCCTAACCAAGAATCTTTAGAAGAAGCTGAGAAGGAAGAGGTTCCAGTAGTTGAAGAACCTGTTGTTGAAGAAGAAACTACTGTTGAAGAACCAGTAGAAGAAGAGAAAGAGGTTAAATCTGAGCTCGAAACTGAGCTCGAATCTAAACCATCTAAGAAGTTAGTTCCTCATACTGATTATGTTTCTAAATTTGAAGATTTTGCCGGTGCTGGTAAGAAGGAAGAAAAGGTTACTAAGAAGCGTAAGAAGAAGGATGATGACGATAGAAGATTAAGAGGTGAAAATCTTGAGAAGAAGGAATATGATGAGGATGTTAAGCCTACATATTCTGAAGAAGAACTAGAGGAAATCAGACAACAAGAGGAAGAACTAGAGGAAGATTCATGGATCAATGATGATGACATTGATTTCGATGAATATGATGAATACTACGACGAGGAAAACTAATGAAAAAGATTCCGATGCGTAAGTGTCTTGCTAGTGGGGAATCTGTGCCTAAGAAGGACTTGCTTAGAATTGTAAGAACTCCTGAGGGTGAGGTTAAGGTTGATACAACTGGTAAGTTGAATGGAAAGGGAGCTTATCTAAAAAAGTCTTTAGAGGCTCTAGAAATCGCAAAAAAGAAAAATCTTTTATCTCGTGCATTAGAAGTGAATGTAGATGAAGAAGTTTATAAGGAAATAGAAAAGGTGATTAATGGATAGAGTTCTTTCTTTATTAGGATTGGCATATAGGGCTAATAAAATTAAATTTGGTGAATCAGTTCTTGAGAATATCAAGACTTGCCAATATTTGTTTATTGCGGATGATGCTAGTGATAAGACAAAAGAAAGATATATAAAAAAGTGTGATTACTACAACATTCCTTATACAACTGCTTATAACACAGAACAATTATCTTTGTGTCTAGGAAAGAAGATGGTGAAGATAGTTGGTGTCTATGATAGAGGATTTAAAAAGTTGTTTATAGAAAATAAATAAAGGAGGGTATATGGCAAAACAAACATATAAGAAGCGAATCAATAACAAGAAGCCTAATAACAATAAAGCTAATTGGAATGAAAGTAAGAAGGAAAATACTGAGAAGGTAGAGAGCATTACTTATTCTGATGGTATTACGGTTTCTGAACTTGCAGGCAAAATCAATAAAAATTCAAGTGATATTATCAAGTTACTTTTCATGCTTGGCAAGATGATGACTATTAATTCTCCTTTAGATGATGAGAATGTTGAACTTGTTTGTATGGAATATGGCATTGAGGCTACTAAGGAAGAACCAAAGGATGATGAATCTTTAGCTGATGATGTTGAAGATGATCCAAAGGACTTAAGAGAAAGAGCACCTATTGTTACTATCATGGGTCACGTTGACCATGGTAAGACAACTCTTCTTGATACAATCAGAAAGTCTAATGTAACTGCTGGTGAATTTGGTGGTATTACTCAACATATTGGTGCTTATCAAGTTGATGTAAATGGTAAGAAGGTTACTTTCTTGGATACTCCAGGACATGAAGCATTTACCGCAATGCGTGCTAGAGGTGCTTCGGTAACTGATGTTTCAATTATTGTTGTTGCGGCAGATGATGGTGTAATGCCTCAAACAAGAGAAGCAATCGACCACTCTAAGGCTGCTGATGTTCCAATTATTATCGCTGTTAACAAGATGGATAAGCCAGGTGCTAATCCAGATAAGGTTAAGAGTGCTTTAGCCGATTTAGGCCTAATGCCTGAAGAATGGGGTGGCGATACAATTTTCGTAAATTGTAGTGCTAAAACAGGCGAAGGTGTTAAGGATATTCTAGAGACAATTCTTGTTGTTTCTGAAGTAAAAGACTTAAAGGCTAATCCTAACAAGCCTGCTACAGGTACCGTTATCGAAGCTAAGCTTGATAAGGGTAGAGGTCCTGTTTGTACATTACTAGTACAAAACGGTACTTTAAGACAAGGTGATTCAGTTGTAGTTGGTACAACTTATGGTAAGGTTAGAAGGATGGCCAACGACAAGGGTGAAGAAATCAAGGAAGCTTCACCAAGTACACCAGTTGAAGTAATTGGTTTAAATGAAGTTCCGGTTGCTGGTGATAATTTTAAGGTATTTGAAAACGATAAGGATGCTAGAGCTATCGCAGCTGCTAGAAATACTAAGCGTATTGAAAAAGAGAGAAAGGCTACAAGTGCTATGTCTCTTGATGATTTAAGTGCTCAAATCGAGGCTGGTGAAATCAAGGAAGTTCCTGTCATCGTTAAGTCAGATGTTCAAGGTACTGCCGAAGCTGTTGCATCTTCATTAAGTAAGATTGATGTTGATGGCGTAAGAGTAAATGTTATCAGAAGTGCTGCTGGTTCAATTTCCGAATCAGATGTTATCTTAGCTTCTGTATCTCATGCCGTTATCTATGGTTTCAACGTTAGACCAGATGCTAATGTAAGAAAGAAAGCTCAAGAAGAGAATGTTGAAATCAGATTACATAACATTATCTATAAGGCTGTAGAAGAAATGGAAGCAGCTATGAAGGGTATGTTGGCTCCAGTTTATGAAGAAGTTGTAATTGGACAAGCTGAAGTTAGAAAGACTTATAAGGTTTCTAAGGTTGGTACAATTGCAGGTACTATGGTAACTGAAGGTAAGATTGTAAGAGATAGCAAGTGTCGTCTAATTAGAGACGGTATCGTTATCTATACTGGTAGACTTGGTTCTTTAAAGCGTTTTGAAAACGATGCTAAGGAAGTATTACAAGGTTATGAATGTGGTATGACTATTGAAAACTTCAACGATATCAAAGAAGGCGATATTATTGAAGCATACCAAGATCAAGAGGTAAAAGTTGACTAATGAGTAGAGTTGATAAATTAGATTCATTACTTCAAAAAGAAATATCTAGTATTATTCAATTTGATCTAAATAATCCTGAAATTGGATTTGTCACTGTTTCTGAAGTTAGAGTCTCACCTGACCTTTCTAAAGCTAGAGTATATGTTTCTTTCTTCGGTAAGAACTATGGAATCGCAGCTTTAAAGAAGTCTAAGGGCTTTGTAAGAAGTGAGTTGGCAAAAAGATTAAAACTTAGAAAAATTCCTGATATTGAATTTGTTGTTGATGACACACTTGAAAAAGTAGATAGAATCCACGAAATCGTTCACGGAAAAGATTAATTGTTAAAGGCTTTGACCGTTATGGTTGAAGCCTTTTTTTAAAATATGGGCGATTGAAAACACAAAATTTGGTCGATTGGAAATAAGAAATCCTTCAAATTGAAATTAAAAAAAT
>CAKUTY010000041.1 GCA_934692455.1 uncultured Erysipelotrichaceae bacterium | reverse complement strand
AGAATTGTTCTAGTAAAATCAGAGCAAAGAGATTTGTAGAAAGAGTTGAAATGTTAAGTGAGAGTTATGTTCTGAAAGGACAAAACAAAAGAAGGGAAACTTTATGATTAGAAAAATTGGTATTTTAACATCTGGTGGCGATGCTCCAGGTATGAATGCTGCCATTAGATCAGTTACTCGTAACGCCTTGGCTAATGGTATTGATGTTGTTGGTATTAAGGATGGATATAAGGGTTTAATTGAAGGTAATTATGTAGACTTTAATAGATCTAGTGTTTCTGATATTTTATCTCGTGGTGGTACTATTTTGGGTTCTGCACGTCTTCCTGAATTTAAAGAAGAAACTGTTCAAGATAAGGCTTGTGAGATGTTGAGATCTCATAATATCGATGCGCTTGTTGTTATTGGTGGCGATGGTTCTTATAGAGGGGCACTAACTTTAACTAAAAAAGGTATTAACTGTATAGGTTTACCTGGTACTATCGATAATGATATTGCAGGTACTGATTTTACAATTGGTTTTGATACTGCACTAAATACAATTGTAGAATGTGTCGATAAATTAAGAGATACTTCAAGTTCTCATCACCGTTGTTCAATCGTTGAAGTTATGGGTAATAGATGTGGTGACTTGGCTATTTGGTCTGGTATTTCTACTGGTGCTGAAATCGTAGTTACTCCTGAAACCGGCTTTGATGAAGAGGCTATTATTGAAAAGCTTGCATATCTAGATAGACAGGGTAAGAATCATGCAATTGTCATTGTTTCTGAAAAGTTAACTGACGTTAATTCTTTGGCTAATAAGATTACATCAAGAACTGGATTCTCTGGTAGAGCTACAGTATTAGGCCATATTCAAAGAGGTGGTTCACCTACTCCAAATGATAGAGTATTGGCATCTAGACTTGGTGAACATGCAGTAGATTTACTTTTAGATGGTGTTGGTGGTCATTGTTGTGGCATTCGTAGTAATCAAATTACTAATATGCCAATTGATGAAGCTTTATACATGCCAAAAGAGTCAAAAAGAGATTTATATAGATTGTTTGATAGACTTGTATAATCAAGTTAAATCGATTAAAATATTTTTTTGTTGGAGGTTTTATGAGCATATTTAAACAGACAAAAATCGTATGTACTTTAGGTCCTAGTTCTAACAATTATGAAACTATTTTAGCTATGGCTAATGCTGGTATGAATGTTGTTAGACTTAACTTTTCTCATGGTGAACACAAAGATCACTTAGCTAACATTGAATTGGTTAGAAAAGTTGAAAAGGAAAATGGACTTAACTTAGGTATTTTATTGGATACAAAGGGTCCTGAGATTCGTCTTGGTGACTTTGAAAATGGTGAGGAAACTTACCAAAAGGGTGAAATTGTTACTTTATGTAAAGAAAATATTATGGGAAGTCATGATAGAGTTACTATTAAGTGCCCAGAACTTTTTAGTGACGTAAAAGAAGGCAATGTAATCCTTGTTAATGATGGTAAACAACAATTAAAGATTATTGAAAAATCAAGTGATGAATTAAAGTGTGAAGTTCAAGTAAATGGTATCTTAGCATCTAGAAAGGGTTGTAACGTTCCAGGTGTTAAATTAACTATGCCATTTATTTCTGAAAAAGATGATGCTGACTTAAGATTTGGTTGTGAACAAAATGTAGACTTCATCGCAGCTTCATTTGTAAGAAGAGCTGATGATGTCTTAAGAATCAGAAAGATTCTTGCTGAAATGGGTAAGCCAAGCATTCAAATCATCGCTAAGATCGAAAACCAAGAAGGCTTTGACAACATTGATGAAATCTTAGATGTTGCCGATGGCGTAATGGTGGCAAGAGGTGACTTGGGTGTAGAAGTAAGCCCAGATAGAGTTCCAATCTATCAAAAGCTTATCATCAAGAAGGCTAACCAATATGGTAAACCAGTTATTACGGCTACTCATATGTTAGACTCGATGACTAAGAATCCTCGTTGTACAAGAGCTGAAGCAAGTGATGTTGCCAATGCAGTACTAGATGGTAGTGATGCGGTTATGTTATCTGCTGAATCAGCTGCTGGTGATTATCCAGTAGAAGCAGTTAAGACAATGGCTTCAATTTGTGAAACTGCCGAAGACATCTTCCCATTTAGAGAACACTTAGAGACAATGAAACAATATAAGCATGATACTATTCAAGATGCTATTGGCATTGCAGTATCTGATGCATCATTAACACTTCCTGTTGGTGCTGTTGTTGTCTTCACACAAGGTGGTACAACTGCTAAGGTTATTTCTAAATATAGACCAGCTTGTCCTACTTATGCAGTTACTTTCAATAAACAAACTCAACATGCATTAGAGACTTATGCTGGTATTACTCCTGTTATTTCAAGGGTTCAAAATGATCTTACAAACGACGATGAATTAGCTAGTGCTGTATGCAAGGCCTTTGGCCATAAGCCTGGTGAACTTGTGGTTATTTCTGCAGGTTACCCAACAGGTGAGGGCAGTGCTAATATGATGAAGATCATTACAATTAAATAAACTATTAAAGGTATTCATGAATGTGGATACCTTTTATTATGAACGATAAAAAAGACTATCTATAAGCTATTGTTGCTTTAGATAGTCTTTTAAATTATTAACCGTTAATCTTATTTAAGACTTCATCAAGATCAAATTTGTTTTCAGTGAATTTAATCTCAATAGAATCATTTTCATTGTATCTTGGAATAATATGAACATGTGTATGCATAACTGTTTGTCCTGCAACCTCATTAGTATTCATAAGGATATTGCATCCATTACAATTTAGATTCTTATAAATCTTGTTGGCTACAATATTAACAACTTCCATAAGTTTACCTGCTTCATTAGCTGGCATATCTAAGAAGTTATCATAATGTTTCTTTGGCATAACTAGTGTATGACCATAAGTTGTTTGACTTAAATCTAAGATAGCTAAGAAGTTTTCATCTTCATAGACTTTCTTAGAAGGGATATTCCCATTAACAATCTCACAGAAGATACACATTATTTTACAGCCTCATATTGAGCTTTTAATAATTCATAGATTCTTTGATCATGAACTTCTAAGTTATATTTTTCTAATAACTTGTTGATGATTGTATCCTTATCGATATTTTCACTAACAAGAGTAACGAATTCATCACGGAAGTCTTCAACGTTCTTAGAAGTTAAATTAACTAGATAATAAGTGTTATTTACACTTGAATTACCTTCAGAATCATTGATAGCTGTAGTTACTTCAATTACACCTGATAAACCATTTTCTTTTGCGTTTAAGACATATTCCTTAACTTCAGCAGGTAAATCACTATCCTTATCACTATATACTTTCTCAGTTACTTCTTCAGTATAGCCATTTTCAGTACATGCATATTCAAATGTATTTTCTGAATTATTTACAGCTTCAAGTACCGCTTCAGCAGCTTCCTTAGTATCAAACTTAACGATTTCAGCCTTATATGGATTATAGTCTTCCTTATAAGTATCAAAGTTAGCTTCTACTTCAGCCTTAATTAATCTAGTTAAAGCTTCATTGGCGATATAACTTTTCTTATAGTTATCAACTGTACCGTAGTAAGAAGTAATAAATGTTTCATATCCTGCATCGATCATACCATTTGTTTGTTCCTCAACTGAGTTAGCAATCTCTTCCATATCGATACCTTCGAAGTTAGCTAATTGCTTAATCAAGTTAATCTTCAATAAGTCAGTAACATCATTGTTCTTCATTGTTTCATATAAGTCTGCCTTAGTAAACGAATTGCCTTCAGCATCCTTATAGATTACTTCTGTTCCTTCACTCACGTTCGAGTAGTGATTAGAACCACAAGCTGTTAAAGCTAATAAACAAACTAATACTAATAATACTTTCTTCATTATTCAGCTTCCTCGCTTCCGTTTAATTCCTTATCAGCTAATTCAATATAGCTATTGATGATTTCATTAAGCTTATCACTAACAATCTCAAAACCTAATTCATCACTTTTTTCTTTTACAGCCTTAATAGAGGCGAAGCTATAGTTATTAGCTACTTCACTTAAGAATTGATCACTTTCCTTAAGTTCATCATTTGATACTTCTTCAGTATAAATCCAATGATAACCATATTGGCTAAGTACAGGTTCGGTTACAGTTCCTGTTTCAGCTTCATTTAAGGCATTGGCAAATTCACTCACGAATGTGCTCTTAGAACTTGTTGTTGTATAGATACCTAAGTAACCACCATCACTTGCACTACCATCATCCGAATACTTCTTAGCGATTTCCTTGAAGTCTTCACCATTTTCTAGAGCTGAAATAACTGCGTTATACTTTTCAGTTTCTTCAGTTGTTAAGTTAGCACTTCTTACAGTTGAACCATTATCGCCAGTTGCACTACCTACATCAGCTACTTTAACTAAAATGTGATAAACCTTACGAGGCTTTAAAGTTTCAAGTAAGTTTGGTACATATGTATCAAAGTTATTACGGAAATAGTCATTATAGAATAATTGAGACTTAACCATATCTAGACAATATTCTTTTAAATCATCAAAACCATTTGCGTAACCACTATTCTTTAGTGATGTATCAATCTTAGTCTTATCGTTTTGAGAAACAATATATGAATAGTAGTTATTAGCCATGTTACTTACTTCATCAGTTGTATCTACTGCAGAAGTAATAACATCCTTTGACCACTTAACTAAAGAAGCACTCTCACCAAGAGATGCATATAATTCTTCATATAAGTCATCTGCATAATAATTTTCATTATTTAAAGTATAAACAATTGACTTACCATCTTCTTGTTTTGCGTTAACATAAACAGTACGATTTGAATAAGCTTGCACACAATAAACAACTACATATACTAGTAAGCCAATTGCTACTAGTAATAAGAACCAGTATTTTTTAAGAATATCTTTAAATTCCATTTGGAACCTCCTAAAACCTCTAAATTATACAATAGTGGCTTACTTAAAACAATTTTTAGCCTAATAATTCAGTCTAATTTCACATATACCTAGGGATAGTCTTTTTATCATTAATAATTGATAGTGTTATAATCTTTAGCGAGGTGAAAAGATGAATATTTTAGAAATAAAAGATTTACATGTTGGTGTAAAAGATAAAGAAATCTTAAAAGGAATAGATTTAATAGTAAAAGAAGGAGAAATTCATGCCATCATGGGTCCTAATGGTAATGGTAAGTCAACGCTTCTTCAAACTATTATGGGAAATCCTAATTATACAGTTACAGGTGGTTCTATCACTTTCAATGGTGAAGATGTTTTAAGTATGAGTGTTGATACTCGTAGTAAGAAGGGTTTATTCTTAGCTCTTCAATATCCTCAAGAGATTGCAGGTGTTACTAACTCTGATTTCTTAAGAGCTGCCATTAATGCTAGAAGTGAGACTCCTATTTCTTTATTTAAATTTATTAAAGAAATCGATAAGGGCATCAAAGAATTAAAAATGAAAGAAGACTTAGCACATCGTTTTGTCAATGATGGTTTTTCAGGCGGTGAAAAGAAGCGTAATGAAATTTTACAAATGATGATGCTAAAACCATCTATTGCGATGCTAGATGAAATTGACTCAGGTCTTGATGTTGATGCGATTAAACTAGTTAGTGATGCAATTTTAAAGTTAAAAGAAGAAACAAATCTTGGCTTAATGGTTGTATCTCACTATGAAAGATTCTTTACCTCAATCAAGCCAACACACGCTCATGTTATCGTAGATGGTAAGATTGTGGTAGAAGGTGATAGTGAACTTGTTTATAAGATTGATAATGAAGGCTATGACTGGTTATATGATGAATTAAAGATTCAACCAGTTAAGGAAAATAAGCCTTTAGTATATTCTCTTGGTACTTGTGCAAGAAATAGAAAGGCTAATAATGGCTAAGCTATATACTAATGTTGAAGGTACTTTAGATATCAATCTTAATAGTTCTGAAGTAATTACTATCGTTTTAAATAAGGACTTAGAAATTAATTATCACTTCGAAGATGGTGATTATAGAGTGTTGGTTTTTAATGATGGGGATAAAGAAATTACTTTAAAGGAAAAGGGCGAATTGATTAATTCAAGAGTTGAAATTAATTATTTGGATTTAAATAGATTTAATTTGATTCATGAAAACTGTATTGAGGTAAATGCCCATAGTGAACTAAATATCAATTCTACTTATTTAGGCTATGGTGATAAGAATATCAAGTTTGATTTAATTAATAAGGAATGGGATTCTAAGGTCAATATTTCTAATAAGGTTGTTTGTTTAGAAGAAGCAGACTTTAAAATGACTATTATCGGTAAGATTGTTAAGGGTGCTAAGAATTGTAAGTGTCACCAAAAGTCTAATTGTTTAACTTTTGAAGATCCTAAGAATTGCAAGGTTGAACCAATCTTATTGATTGATGAAAATGATGTAGAAGCATCACATTCTTTGTCTTGCGGCACAATTGATGATGATGTCTTATTCTATATGAATTCTAGAGGCTTAGATAAGAAAGCTTCTTTAAGCTTATTGCTTTTAAGTTATCTAATGCCTAGTGAGAATTTCTATGAAGGCTTTGAAAATGGACTGGTCTTAAAAGAATTAGCTGAAAAGAAGGTTAGTGATTTATGCATGTAAGAGATGATTTTCCTGTTATAAAAAATAATCCTGAAATTATTTATTTTGATTCGGGGGCAACTACCTTAAAGCCAAAGTGTGTGATTGATACTGTTAATGAGTTTTATACTACATCTACAAGTAATATTCATCGTGGTGACTATGATATTTCTTTTAATGTATCGAAGAAATATGATGGTGTTAGAGATAAGGTGGCTAAGTTTTTAAATGCCAATAGAAAAGAAGAAATAGTCTTTACAAGTGGTTCAACTGCTTCGCTTAATATGGCAATAGAAGGTTTATCACATTTGTTTAATAAGGGTGATACGATTCTTACTACCTATTTAGAGCACGCTTCTAATATTCTTCCTATCTTTAGAGTTGCTAAGGAAAAGGAATTGAATGTTAAATATATTCCTTTAAATGAAGATGGAACATTTAATATCGATAAATATAAAGAATGTTTTGACGCTAGTGTTAAGGCGGTATGCATTACTTATGTATCTAATGTCTTAGGTTATATCAATCCTATTAAAGAAATTTGTGAGATAGCCCATGAAAAAAATGCTTTGGTTCTGGTTGATGGTGCTCAAGCGGTACCTCATATTAAAGTTGATGTGAAAGATATTGATTGTGATTTCTTGTCATTCTCAGCACATAAGATGTTGGGGCCAAGCGGTGTTGGTGTCTTGTATGGTAAGTATGACTTACTTAAACAAATTAATCCTGTCTTTTTAGGAGGAGGCGCCAATGCTAGATTTGATAAAGATGGCAATGTCATCTTAAAAGATGTGCCTGAAGTATTTGAAGCTGGTACTCCTAATATTGAAGGTGTCTTAGGCCTTGGTAGTGCTATTGATTATCTTACAAGTATTGGTATGGTAAGGATCCAAGAATATGATAACTACTTAATTAAATATATGATGGATAAGCTATGTAAATTGGATAATGTAATAGTTTATAATCCCAAGGCTGAAGTGGCGATTGTCTCATTTAATGTCAAAGGAATATTTGCCCAAGATGTGGGTTCTTATTTAAATAAATATGGTATTTGTGTAAGAACAGGTAATCATTGTGCTAAGATTTTACATAATATCACCGGAACTGATCAAAGTATCCGTGCTAGTATGTATCTTTATAACACAACTGATGAGATTGATAAATTTATTGAATTAATTAAGGATTGTACACTAGAAAAGTGTGTAGGAGCATTGTTATGATGGATGAACAATTTAAAAGAGAAATATTATTAGATCACTATCAAAATCCTCATAATAAGGGTCTTGTAGATGATGAAAGATATCATATGATACATAATGCGAGTGATTCATGTATCGATGATATTAAGGTTCAAATGTTGATTCAAGATGGCATTATTAAGGATGTGCGTTTTGATGGTGTTGGTTGTACGATTTGTTTTGCGTCAACTTCTATTATGTCTGATTTGATTAAGGGAAAGAGTAAAGAAGAAGCTAAGGCAATAATTGGTGAATATAAGAAGATGCTAAATGAAGAATCTTATGATGAAGATGTTTTAGAAGAGGCTAATGCCTTTGATACCCTATATAAACAAGCTAATCGTATTAAGTGTGGTACTATTGGCATTAAAGCGATGGAAGAGTTGATAGATAATTATGAGTAATCAAGATATTATTAAGAATCAAGAAGAATATGCCTATGATTTTAAAGACGAGGATGTTTCAGTTTTTAAGACTACAAAGGGCTTAAATGAAGATGTTATTAGGGCTATTTCTAAGACAAAGGGTGAACCAGATTGGATGTTAGAGTATCGTCTAAAGGCTTACCATAAGTTTGTTGAGATGCCTCTTCCTAAGTTTGGACCTGATTTAAGTGATATCGACTTTAATGATTTCACTTACTATATCAAACCATCTGATAAGGTAGAAAAGGATTGGGATAAGGTTCCTGAGACCATTAAGAATACTTTTGAGAAACTAAAGATTCCTGAGGCTGAACAGAAGTTTTTGGCTGGTGTTTCAACTCAATATGAATCGGAAGTTGTTTATCATAATATGCTTAAGGAAGTAGAAGAAAAGGGTGTTATTTTCTATGATACCGATACTGCCTTAAGACTATATCCTGATTTAGTAAAAGAATATTTTGGCACTGTTGTATCTTACGCTGATAATAAGTTTGCAGCACTAAATGCGGCTGTATGGTCAGGCGGTTCATTTATCTATGTACCAAAGGGTGTTAAGTTAGACAAGCCACTACAATCTTATTTTAGAATTAATTCTGAATTGATGGGCCAATTTGAAAGAACACTTATCATTTGTGATGAAGGCAGTGACCTACAGTATGTAGAAGGTTGTACAGCTCCTAAGTATTCTAAAGATTCTTTACATGCAGCTACAGTTGAAATTATTGTTAAAAAGGACGCAAAGTGTCGTTATTCTACTGTACAAAACTGGTCTGATAATATCTTGAATCTAGTTACTAAGAGAACTTTAGTAGAAGAAAACGGTATTATGGAGTGGATTGATGGTAATATCGGTTCTCATTTGAATATGAAGTATCCATGTTGTGTCTTAAATGGAAGAGGCGCCAAGGGTATTTGTATCTCTATTGCGGTTGCTTCTCATAAACAATTCCAGGATGCTGGCGCTAAGATGATTCATCTAGCCCCTGATACTTCTAGTACTATTATTTCTAAGTCTTTATGTAGAGTAGGTGGTAAGGTTAATTATCGTGGTAAGGTTTTGATTGGTGAGAAGGCTACCAATTCTAAGGCTAAGGTAGAATGTGATACCTTAATTTTGGATGATATATCTAGCTCTGATACTATTCCTACCAATATTGTGAAGAATAATTCAAGCACCATTGAACATGAGGCTACTGTATCTAAGATTAGTGAGGAACAACTTTTCTATCTGATGTCTCGTGGCCTATCTTTAGAAGATGCGACTCAAATGATTATTCTAGGTTTTATTGAACCGTTTACTAAGGAATTACCTATGGAATATGCAGTTGAGTTGAATCAGTTGTTAAAGATCAATATGAAAGGTTCTATCGGTTAGTTGTAACTTCTAACCGATTTTTAATATAATTGCAT
>CAKUTY010000040.1 GCA_934692455.1 uncultured Erysipelotrichaceae bacterium | reverse complement strand
GCCTCTAACTGAGGAAGAAGAGCTTAAACGTCAATACGAAATCTTTAAGAGAGTATATAAAAACGATAATAAAAAATCTTGATAGAACTTTATAAAACTTCTTTATATAGTTTTACCTAAACAAGTTAAAATGGAACCTAGTGTTCCATTTTAACTTCAATAATTGTTCCGTTATTATTACTGTCTTTGACATAGACAGAACCGTTATGTAACTTAGCTATCTCATATACTAAAGCTAAACCTAAGCCAACACCACCAAATTGTCTGTTTCTAGATTTATCAATTCTAAAGAAGGGTTGGAAGATGGTTTCTTGGTACTCTTTAGGAATACCATTACCTGTATCTTTTACTTGGATATAAGTATATTTATCATCATTGTTTATATTAATGGATACACTACCATCTTGATTGTTATATTTAATCGCATTTTCCACTAAGTTATAGATCATTTGATATAGTAGGGTATCAGAACCAGTGATGGTTGAATTGCCAGTAGTTGATAAAGTAATGTTCTTTTTATCAGCCAAGAGACTTAAATCAGCAATTATTTCTTCAACCATAGGATTAAGTTCCACCTGTTCATTAAGAGGAATATTATTAAGATTAGCTATCTCTAATAAAACCTTTGACATTTGATTTAATCTTTCAATTTGTTCACTTATTGTTTTTAAGAAAACTTCAGTTTCAGGTTTGATATCAGGATTATCAATAGGGAAAGATTCAATCTGTGCTTGCATCAAAGCTAAAGGTGTTTTTAGTTCATGAGCAACATTATAGTTGAATTGTTCTTGTGCCTTAAAAGCTTGATTAAGTCTATCTAACATATCATTAAATGATTTAGATAGATTAGAGAATTCTAATAGAGTTTCTTCTTCTAACTTAACATCACCTAGATTACTAGATTGAACTGTTTCTACTTGTTCTACATATTTATTTAATGGTTTTAAAGCCTTACCTGATACAAAATATGCAAGAACACCTGATAAGAGGGCAACACCTAATGATATTAAGATATTAGATATTCTAAAATCACTCTTGGCAGTTGATATTACAAGGGTAACATCCTTTGGATCAACTGGAATCTTAGTTTCATTATTAATCACAAAGCTTTCAATATCATTCATATAAGAAATTCCACTTGTAGAAAGTAGTACTTGCATCAACAAACAAGTAAAAGCTATTAGTAAGAAGGTCATGATGGTTATACGCCATTGTAGTGAATTTTTCATATAGTCTCCTTAATTAAATAGCCTTCACCAATTCTATTAATAATAGGATCATAGCCCAACTTATCTTTTAGTTTCTTACGAAGTGATGAGATATGAACTCTAATTGAGTTAGAAAAGGAATCAACACTATTATCCCAAACATGATCGATTAACTCTTCTGAGGATACAGGTCTACCTTGATGTAGTAATAGATATTCTAAGATAGCTGCTTCTTTCTTAGTTAGAGTTAAAATATCTCCTTTAATTAGACTTTGTCTTTTAATACTGTCAAATATTATTTCTCCACATTTTAAAGAAGTATCGTTTTGTTTAAAGTTACGATAAGTTAAAGATCGAATGCGTGCTTCGAGTTCTTCAAAGTGGAATGGTTTAGTTAAATAATCACTAGCACCTGCATCTAAGCCTTTAACCTTATCATTAACAGATACTAGGGCAGAAAGGATTAGGACTGGTGTTTCTTTATTGAATTGTCTAAAGTTAGATAAGATTGTCATGCCATCCATTCCTGGTAGGTTAAGGTCAAGGATTACAAGGTCATAGTTTTCTACTTCTAATAGTTCCATTCCTTCTTCTCCATTAAAAGAATAATCAACGCTGTAGCCTTTTGACTTTAATACTTTACATATCATTAAACATAATTCTTGTTCATCTTCTATTATTAATAAGCGCATTTATTTCACCTCTTTAAAGAATTATATCAATCTGGTATAAAGTTCATATAAAGTTTTTTCTTAACACCAATTTTATTTCTCATATACTAAGATAAGTGCGAAAGGATTGGTTAGCTTATGAAAAAAGGAAGTATTCAAGTCCTAACATTATTATTAGCGATAGTGATGATAGGTTATGGCATCTATCGAAAAGAGGTAGATACGGTATTAGGAAAAGCGATTAAAATCTGCTTGGAGTGTGTTGGCATTGGATAATAAGAAAATTTCTTGCGAGGTAGCTAAGAAAAGAGGCTTCATTCAAGCTTTAGCTACACTATTTACTAACCCCCATGTTTCAAATTTTAGTAAAGGTTCTATCTATACAGGAAAGGCTAAGTCAGTATGTGTACCGGGTCTTAACTGTTATTCATGTCCTGCTGCCACAGGGGCTTGTCCAATTGGTTCTTTTCAGGCTGTTGTAGGATCAAGTAAATTTAGATTCTCATACTATGTCAGTGGTATCCTAATATTCTTTGGCGTAATGTTTGGAAGATTAATCTGTGGCTTCTTATGTCCCTTTGGTTGGTTTCAAGAACTGTTGCACAAGATTCCAACTAAGAAGTTTTCTACTAAGAAGTTGCATTTCTTAACTTACTTAAAATATGTAATCCTTGTAGTGTTTGTAATTTTACTACCCATTTTAGTTAGAAACGATGTAAATATGGCTAATCCTTTCTTTTGTAAGTACATATGTCCTCAAGGGGTACTAGAGGGTGCACTACCTTTATCGCTTGTTAATCCAAGTGTTAAGGCAGCTTTAGGAAAACTATTTACTTGGAAGTTTTCAATCCTTGTGATTATAGTTATCCTAAGTACTATCTTCTATCGACCATTCTGTAAGTGGTTGTGTCCTCTTGGTGCATTCTATGCCTTGTTCAATAAAATATCTTTATTTAAGATTAAGTTTGAAGAAGACAAGTGTGTGCGTTGTGGAAAGTGTGTAAAAACTTGTAAGATGGATGTTGATGTGACTAAAGATCCTCAACACACAGAGTGTATTCGTTGTGGTGATTGTATTAAGGCATGTCCTGTAAAAGCACTAAGCTATAATTTTGGCTTAGATTTAAAGAAAGAAGGTAAATTAAATGATTAAAAAATTATTAGTAAGCTTATTAACGGTATTAATGTTGGTAGGTCTTGTGGCTTGTAAGAAGGATGATAATCTAGAGGCTCAGGCTTTAGCTAGATATAAGGAATTGATGGCTGAAGAGAATGAAATCCTAGGTAAGGATACTGAGTTATGGGAAAAGGTTTTCATGGCAAGTGATAAGATGTCTATGATTGAAGATGGTAAGAATTATGGTGATTTCTTATTAGAGATGGTTGAAATCATTAAGGATGAATTATCAGAAGATGATTATGGTTATATTAAGAATCAAGCTCAAAAGATTAAGGATATTGAGGCTGAATTAACAGAGCTTGAAAATAAGTATCCAGATCTTTCAGCTAAGGCAAATGATTCTAGTATGAATATGGAAGAAATGGAAGCTTATCCTTCATTTACTGGTAAAGACTTAGATGGCAATGATGTAGATAGTAAGGAAGTATTTAAGAATAATAAGTTTACTGTAGTTAATTATTGGTTTACTGGTTGTACAGGATGTGTTGCAGAACTTGCCGATTTAGAAAAATTAAATAAAGAATATAAAGAAATGGGCGGGGAGTTAGTTGGTGTTAATACTACGTTGTTAGATGGTAAGGAAGAAGATATTAAGGAAGCGAAGGATTTATTAGCTGCTAAGGGTGTCACTTATAGAAACTTTTATTTCGCAAAGGATAGCGCAGCAGGTAAGTTCACTGAAAACATCTTCGCATATCCTATTACTTACGTTATTGATTCCCAAGGTAACATTGTTGGTGAGCCAATCTTAGGTGCTCTTATGGAAGATGCTCAAAAGGAATTGTTAGATAAGTATATTCAAGAAGCTTTAAGTAAGTAATAATTAAATTCTTCTTTTACCTAGAAAGTTTATATTATGAAAACTAAAATACTATTAATTGTAATATTGTTAGTAACAATAAGTGCATGTAAGGAAAAGAAGATGAAAAAAGAATATTTGTATGAAGACAGTGTGTATGAAGATACAACTGAGAATGTAATTTATTTGGCTGGTGGCTGTTTCTGGGGTCTTGAGTTGTTGATGGAATCGATGGAAGGGGTCATCAGTGCTACTAGTGGTTATGCCAATGGAATTGATGAGAGTCTAGCTAATTATAAAAGAATCTTAAAAGGTGATACTGGTTTTAAGGAAACAGTTAGAGTTGAGTATGATCCTGATAAGATTAGCTTAGATGCGATATTGTTAGCTTATTTCTATGTAATAGATCCAACTATTAGAAATAGACAGGGTAATGATATTGGTAGTCAGTATCAAACGGGTATCTATTATACAAATGATAAGACTAAGGAAGTAGTTAAACGTATTGTGGATATCGAAAGAAGTAGGTATAAGGATTTTGTGGTTGAGGTTGAGCCTTTGGTTAATTTTATAGAGGCAGAGGAGTATCATCAAAACTATTTACAGAAGAATCCTAATGGCTATTGTCATATTCCAAGAAAAGAAATTGAGTTGTTTTCTAAATTAAGGATTGATCCAGGTGATTATAAGAAGCCTGCAACAGATCTTATTAGGGATAAGCTTAATGATGAACAGTATCGTGTAACTCAAGAAAATGGTACTGAGAAGCCTTTCCTTAATGAATTCTATGATCATTTTGAAAAAGGTATCTATGTTGATGTAGTAACTGGTGAACCATTATTCTCATCTAGTGATAAGTTTGAGAGTGGATGTGGTTGGCCAGCCTTCTCTAAACCTATTGAGGAACCATCTATTATTAAGAAAGAAGATAATAGTTATGGTATGAGAAGAGTTGAAGTTAGAAGCAGATCAGGTGATAGTCATTTGGTCCATGTCTTTTAAGGAGATCTAGAATCTCCAAATGGTACTAGGTACTGTATTAATAGTGCTGCCCTTCGTTTTATTCCTTATGCAAAGATGGAACAAGAGGGCTATGGCTATCTGCTTGATATATTCAATGAGAAGTGAGTTAATCACTTCTTTTTAGACTGTTTTTAAATTCATCGTATCTAGATTTTCCAATTGGAAGTTCTTCGTTGTTTAGTAAGGTAACCTTATATCTTTCAACTTTAGTGATATATTTAGGATTTACTAAGCAACTTTTATGACATTGAACCATAGAAGGTAACATTTCCATTAATTCGACTAATTGTTTGTTTATATCGAAAGCAACTTGTGAAGCTGTATGGATGGTTGCGGTTCTATGTTCAATATTAATATAGATTATTTCTTCTGGTAATAGATAATGTAGAGAACCTTGCATGTCCTTTAATAGTATTCGATTACTTTTGTTGAAGAGTTTATTATCGGCATATAGCATATAGTCGTACCATTTGCTTTTAAGGTTGTTGGATGGTAAATCTTGTTCCAGTGGAACATCTCTTGCCATAGTAGCATTTAAGTGTAGTAACTTAAATTCATCGTTAATATATTTCCAAACATAAGTAGCTCTTTGTTTAGTGAATAGGAAGGTGTTGTTGTCTTTTAATGCCGAAGCACTAAAACGTCCATATACAACATATGTGTCGTTTGTGTGCGTTAGTATTTGATATGTTTCATCATATACATCTGCCTTGTCTTCGTTTTGTTCATCCTTTGTTATTTTTATAAATTCATCAATTCCTTCAGTATATTGAAAGTCATATGAGCCAATCCATACAAAGTCTTTATGTAATAAGCTAATTAGTGTTTTCATGTCTCTATCAAAGTATGAATGGAACACCAGACTACATTTTTCTATTAATAAATTTTCTAATTCTTTTTGTAGCATAATAAGTCTCCTTAACATTGATTATACCTTAGATGTAAGCGTTATGATTTCCGTTTGGTACATAAAAATTCCTGTTTAATACATATCTATTGAATTGACTATTTTTACATGATATATAATAAATGTTAACAAACAAAATAGACTTTTTGTCATGTCTATTTAATAGATTTTATAAAGAAAAATAAGGGGGATGATAGAGGTGAATATTAAGTTATTATGTAAGAAAACTTATAAATCATTACTAGCTTTAATGATTATGTTTTCTATGTTTCCACAATTCACTGAAACAGTTGTCGCAGAAGAGACAACAATACCAGTTGAACAGTTTGCGACTGTTGATCAATTAAAATCATTTGATACAGATGATACTAATGGCAAAAATCCTGCAAAGGTTTATTTTGGCAACAACGGTCAACAATGGTGGATTGCAGGAAGCCAGAATGGAAATCTAACGTTGTTTGCGGCAAGTCCATTAGAAACAAATGTGGTCTTTAATCAAGACACAAATGAAAAAGATTATAATGGTCAACAAGTTTATTCAAACCATTATGGGGCAAGTGATATTAGAAATACTCTAAAAGGATTGGAAACTTCATATTTCACAGTTGCAGAACAAAAATTGATGAATGATACAGCCATTAATACATACGATTTAAAAAACGATACTGTATATCCAACAATCGATAAATTATATCTTGCGTATGGAGATATTGATGACGATCAGTATATCACAGTAGGAACAAACAGCCAGGATAAGGATAGTTTAAACGATGGTCTTCGTATTGATAAGAGTTACTGGGGAAACAGTTTTTTTGGCTCCGTGCACCGTACGCAGTCGAAAACTTGCACTATGTGCTGCATACAGGAGACGCATATGTGGACTGTAACCTTGCCATCGAAGAAAGGGCACTGGTGCCTGCTTTTGAACTGGATATGTCATCTGTCATCTTTGCATCTACTGCATCAGCAGCAACATCGGGGGGTGGAACTTTATCAACTAATGACGCATTTACATTGCGATATGGAATGGATCGTAAAGTATCAGCATTAGTTTCTTATGATAAGAGCAAAGTTACTTTATCAGGTGTTTGGGCTGGCATATATTTAGTCGTACAAAATAAAGATGTTGCAAATGCGAAACAAATCATAATGCAAAAAGAAGTTTCTGCAACTGATATGGGAGTGGATACTTTTGCGAATTGTAAAGTATGGCTTGAATATACGGATTATGGTAAAAGAAAAACCTATGCTACATTAGCAACCGAGGAACAAGGCTATGATGTAAACATTACTGCAGGTGAGGGGTTGACTGTCACTAATGGTGTTCAAGGTGTTGCACAAGGAAGTACAATTACTGATATTACAGTAGCTGTTGCAGACGGATATTATCTTCCAGATGGTTATACAAATACTATTCAAGGCTTGAATGGGTTAAACGTAAAAGATGTTACTCAAACTGGTTTTACCATTTCAGGAACACCAACTAATGATGTTAATGTTGTTCTTCCAGAAGCAAGAAGGGATCAATTTGTTGTTGAAGGTGGCACAAAAGGTGTTGATTATACATATCAAAATGGTGTTTTGACTTTTGTTAAAGGCGGAAATTATGTATTAAAACATCCACCAGGAATAACTGATACAAGTGATCGAGTTGTAATAGCAAATAACTTTAATGGAAGTCTAACACTAGATAATATTTCTATTAATTTAAATGGTGTTCCTTGTATTGATGTGGCGAGTGATGCTAATTTGACACTAATTATAAAAGGCAAAAATAAATTAGGTGTTCACGATGGTGATCCAGCGGCTATCCAATTTATGAATGTAGCAGAAAATGGAAGTTTAACTATTGATAGCGGAGAACCAGTAGGAGAATTAACACTTCATGGCCGTAATGGACCTGGACTTGGTTCACCAGGATATAGTGATGCATATACCAAAAATATTTATATAAATGGTGGAATAATCGATGCTTCAAGTGATAATGGCATTGGCATTGGTAGTTATTCCGATTCAAATCCAAGCGAAATTACTATTAATGGTGGTATTATTAAAGGCAGCAAAATTGGAAGTAATTACAAAGGTAGTAAGGTAATAATAAATGGTGGAAATATCCAAAATAGTATTAATGTAGAAACTGAGATTAATGGAGGTTTTGTCAAAGGTTATATTGAGGATAACGAAATTAAGAATTCCGCTGGCCAAACAGTTTATAAAGCTTACATAACGCTTGAAAATAATGATGTAAAATCTTTAAAAGTTGATGGTAATGATTATAATTTCCCAGCTCAACCAGGAACAAATGATATTTGGTTATATTTGCCATCAGGAACACATACAGTAACTCATGAAAATTCCGAAGGTAAAATAAGCGAATATACTATCATAATTAACGAAGATGGAACTGTAACACATGTAAATGCATGGGAAAAAGAGTTAGCTATTAAAGGTTGGACTTATGGTCAAAACCCTAATACTCCAAGTGCTTCATCAACATTTGGAACTATTGAGTATACATATAGCGAAAGTAAGGATGGTACTTATACAAGTACTGTTCCAACTAACGCTGGTACATATTATGTAAAGGCTACAGTAGAGGGTACTTCAAACTATACTAGTTTAACTTCAGATCCTGTTATATTCACCATCGCAAAAGCAAGCAGTGAAGTAACTATTACATCTAATCTTGATAAAACATATGATGGTAACAAAGTAGATGAACCAACATATCAAACAAGTGGAAGTACTGGTTCAGTAAGTATTAATTATCAAGAATACAAAGATAATAAGTGGAGTGATTTAACAAAAGCTCCAACTAGTGTTGGTAAGTATAGAGTAGTAGTAAAAATAGAAGAAGATACTAATTATAGTAGTGCTTCTAATACAAAAGAATTTACTATCTCTCAAGCTGATAATACTTGGACTAATGAATTAACTATTAATGGTTGGACTTATGGTGAAACTGCTAATAAACCAAGTGCCTCATCAACATTTGGAACTGTAAAGTATACATATAGCGAAAGTAAAGATGGTGCTTATACAAGTACTGTTCCAACTAACGCTGGTACATACTATGTAAAGGCTGAAGTAATTGGTAATGAAAACTATACTGGTTTAACATCAGATCCTGTTGAATTTACTATTTCTAAGGCTAATCCTGTATTAAAGACTTTAAGTACTTTAGCTATTGAACAGGGTAAGACTTTAAGCAATTTAGGTTTACCAGAAGGATATAAGTGGAAGAATCCAAATTATGAGTGTAAAGATTTGGGTGTTCATACATATAAGGCTGTGTTTACTCCTAAGGATAGTGTTAACTACAATACGTTAGATGTAGATGTTAGTGTTAATGTTATTGCGAAGGCTGAAGTAAATAATCCTACTCCTAGTGCTGATTCAACTATTACTACTAATAGCAACAACAATAATAACAGTTATGTTGGTAATGGTGGTTCAACTACTTCAAGTCTATTAAATGATTTGAAGGAAGTTGTTAACAAGAGCGAGTATAAGTCTTATGAAAAAGCTTATACAAAAGAATCGTATGACAATTATTTAGATGCTTTTGAGAATGCTGAGAAAGTGTTGAATAATAAGAATTCTTCTAAGGAAGAGATTAAGGCTGTTTTAGATAAGTTGAATGAGGCAATTTCAAACTTGAAGGTTGATAAGTCAAATCTTCAAGCTTCATTAGTTGAATTTGAAGAACTTGATTCAGAAAAGTATTCAGAAGCTTCTTATAAAGTACTATTGAATGCTATAGAAAAGGCTAAGGCAATTATGGAAGATGAGAAGGCAAGTCCTGAGGAAATAGCTAATGCGATTGAGGAGTTAAATAATGCTTATTCTTCTTTACAAAGTGTTGAGCCTAAGGTTGAAACTCCTAAGAAATCAAGTGTTGGTAAGGTTGCTCTTATTACAACGGTGACAACTGTTGTTGTTGCAGGTGGTGGTTCTTACC
>CAKUTY010000039.1 GCA_934692455.1 uncultured Erysipelotrichaceae bacterium | reverse complement strand
TGATAAAGAAATTACCTTGGCAATAGATGATATAAAGGAGGCTAATAGAAAATATGAATTGTCTGTATTGTGATAAGGTGATTAAACATTACTCTTTGTATGATTTGTTTATAGAGAAGGATTTATTGTGTGATACATGCCGTAAGGAACTAAATTTAAAGATAGAAAAGTTTAATGTTGAAGATTTAAAATGTGTTTGTTTATATAAATATGATTCTTTATTTAAAACATTATTACTTCAATATAAAGAATGTTACGACGAAGCCTTGTGTGATGTGTTTTTATATAAAGTAGAATTATTAATAAAACTAAAATATCTAGGCTATAAGGTGGTATATGCCCCAAGTAGTGAGGAAAAAAGGAACAAGAGAGGCTTTGACCATTTAAAGTTGATATTTGATAGATTAGGCTTTGAAACCGTGAAGATTGAGAAGAAACATGAATATATTCAAGAAGGAAAAAGTTTAAATGAAAGAAAACAAATGATAGATAACTACTATTATGATGGAGATTATATAGACAAATTATTAATTATCGATGATGTATGTACAACCGGTTCTACATTACTTGGAATATATAAGGCTTTTAAATGTAAAACGAATGTAATAAATGCTCTAGTTTTAGCAAAGGTTTAAGAAAACGCTTTCAGTTTTGAAAATTATTGTATAATTAAGAAAAGGAGAGCGGGATATTCTCATGCAAGGAGTAGTTAAACGTTTTAACAAGACTAAGGGTTTTGGCTTTATCACATGTGATGATGGTCAAGATGCTTTCTTCCATTATTCTGAATTAGTCATGGACGGGTTTAAGACTATAGAAGAAAGTTCAAAGGTAGAATTTGACTTGGTGGAAGGCGAAAGAGGCCTTCAAGCCCATAATATAAAGAAAGTAGATTAGGTTTTATATCGTGGTTAAAAGATAGACTTAGGTTTATCTTTTTTTCTTCTTAGCACTCGTATAAATAAGGAATTTCAGCTATTATGGTACAATAAGACGGATAGAAGAGGTTTTCGTATGGGATTATTTGATAAATTATTTAATACAGATAAAAAAATCTTAGCTGAGGTTGAAGCTCAAGTAAAGCCAACATTAAATTATGAAAATGAAATGGCTGCTTTAAGCGATGAACAATTAAAGGCTAAGACACAAGAATTTAAAGATAGACTTACAAAAGGCGAAACACTTGATGACATAATGTGCGAAGCTTTTGCGGTAGTAAGAGAAGCAGCCAAAAGAGTGATTGGTGAATTCCCTTATTTTTGTCAATTAGAAGGTGCGTGTGTTTTACAACGTGGTGATATCGCTGAAATGAAAACAGGTGAAGGTAAGACTTTAACATCTGTTATGGCTGTATATTTAAATGCACTAAGTGGCAAGGGCGTGCATGTTATTACTGTTAATGAATACTTGGCACAACGTGATGCTGAGTGGATGGGCCAAATCCATAAGTTCTTAGGCTTAACTGTTGCGGTTAACTTAAGATCTATGACCCCAGCTGAAAAAAGAAAAGCTTACTTATGTGATATTACCTATTCAACATGTTCCGAAGTTGGTTTTGATTATCTAAGAGACAACATGGTTACTCGTGTTGAAGATAGAGTATTAAGAGAATTAAACTTTGCCTTAGTCGATGAAGTTGACTCTATTTTGATTGATGAATCAAGAACTCCATTAATCATTTCAGGCAGCCAAAGACAAACTGCTAATTTATATGTGAATGCCGATAGATTTGTAAAGAGACTTCATGAAGATGAAGATTATGAAATTGATATCAAGGGAAAGAATATCCAATTAACTGAAGAAGGTATCGCTAAGGCTGAAAAAGCATTCAAGGTAAACAATATCTATGATCCTGAAAATACAGCGTTAGTACACTATATTGCTCAAGCTTTAAAGGCTAACTATATCATGCATAATGATGTTGACTATGTAGTTGAAGAAAATCAAGTAGTTATCGTTGACCAAAATACAGGTCGTAAGATGCCAGGTAGAGAATGGTCTGATGGTTTACATCAAGCTATTCAAGCTAAGGAAAATGTTCCGATTAAGAGTGAAACAGTTACTATGGCAACTATCACTTATCAAAATTTCTTTAGACTTTATAACAAACTAGCTGGTATGACTGGTACTGCAAAGACTGAGGAAGAAGAATTCTTATCAATCTATAACATGCGTGTTGTAGAGATTCCTACAAATAGACCAGTGGCAAGAAAAGATGAACCTGATTTAATCTTTGGTACTAAGAAGGCTAAATATAATGCCTTGATTAATGAAATCATCGAGCTTCATCAAAAGGGCCAGCCAGTACTAGTTGGTACTATTTCAGTTGAAACCAGTGAACTTCTTTCTAAGATGTTAAAGGAAAGAAGAATTAGACATGAAGTATTGAATGCCAAGAATCATGCTCGTGAAGCTGAGATTATTAAGAATGCTGGTCAAAAGGGTGCTGTTACTATCGCAACTAATATGGCGGGTCGTGGTACTGATATTAAGTTAGGCGAAGGCGTTAAGGAACTTGGTGGTTTAGCGGTTCTAGGCAGTGAAAGACATGAATCTAGACGTATTGATAATCAGTTAAGAGGTAGAAGTGGTAGACAGGGTGACCCTGGTTATTCACGTTTCTATGTATCTTTAGAAGATGAATTGATGGTTCGTTTCGGTAGTGATAGAATGCAGGGATTATTTAATCAAATGGGTGATATGCCAATCGAGAATAAGACTGTTTCTAAGGCTATTTCTAGTGCTCAAAAGCGTGTTGAAGGCATTAACTTTGATGCTCGTAAGGCTCTACTTGATTATGATGATGTAATGCGTCTACAAAGAGAGACAATGTATGAACAAAGAAACTATATTCTTGAACATGATGATATCCATTCAGTAATCGAAGATATGTATAAGAGAGTTATGTCTCGTATTGTGAGTGAACATACAAGTCATGATGGCAAGAAGGATGTAGTTGACTATGCAGGTATCGTGGATTCACTTAAGGTAATTGGTTCAGAGGTTAAGGAAGATGATATTAATAATCTGGATCCAAATGAATGTATTGATCGTTTAGTTGAGATTACTTTTGGTGCTTATAATAAGAAAATTGATGAATTTAAGGATCAAATTAAGCCACTTGAAAAGACTATGGTTTTAAGAACTTTAGATAGAGCTTGGGTAAATCATATCGATGTTATGTCTAAATTAAGAGATGGTATCGGTCTTAGAAGTTATGCTCAAAATAATCCTTTACAAGCTTATGTTGAAGAGGGTTATGATTTGTTTGAGACAATGATGAATTCTATTTCTGATCAAGTTGTTGTTTTCTGCAACAATGTCAAGATTGAAAGGAAGGATGCATAATGGAATTATATGAGATGAAGCAAGGCCTTAGTGCCGCTTCTAAAAAGCTTATAGAGCTTGGGAGTTCACTTTGACTTAGCTAAATTAAGTCAAAGAGTAAGTGAATTAGATAAGTTACAAGAGGCTGAGGATTTCTGGAATGATACCAAGAAGGCTCAGACAATCATTAAAGAAGCTAATATCGATAGGAATCTATTGAGTACTTATGATAAGAATAAGAAGACTTTAGATGATTTGAGTGCTTCTATTGATGAACTATCAAAGGACTATGATGAAGATTTGATGGCCCTAGTGGAAGATGACTATGATGGTGCAATGAAGCAGTTTACAGATTTTGAGATGCAAGTTCTGTTGTCTAATGACTATGACCATGCCAATGCGATATTAGAAATTCATCCAGGTGCTGGTGGCACTGAGTCTCAAGACTGGGCTTTAATGTTATTTAGAATGTATCAAAGATACGCTCAAAAAAATGGCTATGGCTTTGAGGTTATCGACTATGAAGATGGTGATGAAGCAGGACTTAAGTCATGTAGTGTTCTTATCAAAGGTGATTTAGCTTATGGCTATTTAAAGGGTGAAAGTGGAGTGCATCGTCTTGTTCGTATTTCACCATTTGATGCCAATAGTAGAAGGCATACATCATTCGCATCAGTTGAGGTTACACCTGAATTTAATGATGAGATTGATATTACTATTGATGATAAGGATTTAGAGGTTGACACTATGCGTTCTAGTGGTGCTGGTGGGCAACATATTAATAAGACCGATAGTGCTGTTAGAATTAAACATATTCCAACTGGTATTGTGGTTTTCTCACAAACTGAGAGAAGTCAGATTCTTAATCGCGAAAGATGTATGACAGTTTTGAAGTCGAAGTTATATCAAAAAGCGATTGAGGAAAGAGAGGCTGAGAAGCGTGCTTTAAAGGGTGATCAAAAGAAGATTGAGTGGGGTTCTCAGATTAGATCTTATGTCTTCTGTCCTTATACATTGGTGAAGGATCATCGTACTAATGAGGAAGAGGGTAATATAAATAAGGTCATGGATGGAGATATTTCAAAGTTCTTGTTTGCTTATTTAAAGTCACAAATATAAAAATATGAAAATGCTACTTGATTGCTAGCATTTTTTTATTATAATAAGGTTATTGTCTATAAAACAATTAGTTTAGTAACACTAAACTTAGGGAAGGGGGATTGCTTGGATATAGGTAAAAGAATAAAAGCGTTGAGAACTAAAAGTGGCTTGACTTTAGAAGAGTTGGCCTCCAGATGCGAGCTTACCAAGGGCTTTTTGTCGCAACTGGAAAATAATCTAACGTCCCCGAGTATCTCCACTTTGGAAGATATTACCGAGGTGTTGGGTGTTAGCTTAGAAACTTTTTTTAAAGAGGAGAAAGAGGAACAGATACGTTTCAATTCAGATGATTATTTTGTGGATGAAAAGGATAAGTCGACAATTACTTGGTTAGTTCCTAATGCACAAAAGAATGAGATGGAGCCTATTCATTTGACTTTACAGTATAATGGAGAGTCAAGCGAGATAGAACCTCATGAGGGAGAAGAGTTCGCTTATGTTTTGGAAGGCAAGGTGGATTTGATTGATCTTAATAGTAAGAAGAAGATTACTTTAAAAAAAGGTGAAACATTTTATTTAAAGGGCAATTTTAGTCATAAGATTGTTAATAATTCAAAGCAGGTGGCAGAGATTATATGGATCACAACACCACCGTTATTTTAAGGGGAGAAAATGGAAAAATTAATTGAGTTTAGAAATATCGTCAAAGAGTTTGATGGTCAAATTGTTTTAAAGGGTATTAACCTTGATATTTATAAGAACGAGTTTGTTACTTTGCTTGGTCCTTCAGGCTGTGGCAAGACAACATTATTAAGAATCCTAGGCGGTTTCTTAGATTGTGATGAGGGTAGTGTTATTTTCAATGGTGAAGAAATTTCTAAGACACCAGCATATCACCGTCCTATTAATACAGTTTTCCAAAAGTATGCGTTGTTTCCACATTTAAATGTTTATGAAAATGTTGCGTTTGGTTTAAAGATTAAGAAAGTTCCTAATGACCTAATCGAACCTAAGGTTAATAGAATGATTGGTCTTGTAGGTCTTGATGGTTTCCAAAACAAGGATGTTACTTTATTGTCTGGCGGTCAACAACAAAGAGTTGCGATTGCTAGAGCTTTGGTTAATGAACCAGATGTATTGTTGCTAGATGAACCTTTAAGTGCTTTGGATGCAAAACTTAGAAAAGAGATGCAACAAGAATTAAAGCGTATTCAACAAGAAGTAGGTATCACTTTCATCTTTGTTACACATGATCAAGAAGAAGCTTTAACTATGTCTGATAAGATTGTGGTTTTAAAGGATGGTGTTATTGAACAAATCGGTACTCCTACTGAGATTTATAATGAGCCAAAGAATAAGTATGTTGCGAAGTTTATTGGAGACTCAAATATTGTTGATGGCATTATGAAAAAGGATTATCTTGTTAATTTTGATAAGGAAGATTTCAAGTGCGTTGACTATGATTTCAAGCCAAATGAACCAGTTGATGTCATTATTAGACCTGAGGATATTGAGATTAAGAAGAAGAATATGGGTAAGATGAATGGCCAGGTAATTTCAGTATTATTCAAGGGCGTTCATTATGAGGTAATCGTAGAAACTAAGCGTGGCGCTGCTAAGACTATTAAGTTACATGTTTTTGATGATAAGGACGTTGTTAATAGTGAGGCTAATGAGAATATGCATGCTACTGATTTCATCATGGATATTGAAGACGTTGAGGCTTTAAATGATTCAGAATTAATTCAAAGAGCGAATGCCCAAGCATGGAATCCAGATACTAATGAGGATATCTTGATTAGCACTGTTGAAAGCGAGATCAAGGAAGAGGCTGGTAGTTATCCTGTAACATTCAAAACTGATGCAGGTACAAGCATTACTATTAATGTTTCTGTTGTTGTTCCTCGTGTAAATAAGGATAAGGAAGATAATATCGGTATTCAGGCTTTTGATGTTTATAAGTCAGTTGATGAAATTAAGGAGTCTATGGCTATTTCTTATGACTTACAAACTTGGGCTGATGCTTATGCATGGTATTTGGATACAGATGAGAAGGTTGAGATTGATGATGTTCGTTTCAATTTTGATCCAAACGAGATTACGGCTGGTGATTATGATGTTACTTTCGTTACTGAAGGTAGAACTTATAAGATTCATACTACTAGTGTTCAAAAAGAGGGCAGTGTTGTGTCTATTGACTTTGAGCCAGATGCAATTCATGTAATGGAAAAGAGTATCTACTAATGAAGAGTTTTAGAAGACTTGTTTACCCATATATGGTGTGGGCGTTCATCATTATTGTCTTGCCGATGTTGATTATGCTATTTTATGCATTCACAATTGATGGCAATAGTGTTTTGAATGTTAAATTTTCTTTTGATAACTTTGTAAGATTCTTTAGTGATCCTATCTTCTTTAATGTGTTGTTAAGAAGTATTAAGATTGCCCTAGTTACAACGGTTATTTGTATTTTGGCTGGTTATCCTGCTGCTTATTTTATTTCTAGTTTAAAGCCTAATTCGCAGGCGATGATGGTGCTTTTGGTGACCTTGCCTCAACTTATCAATATGCTAGTTAGAACTTATGCTTGGCGTGGTATTTTGTTGAATACTGACTTTGGCCCTGAGTTGAAGATTTATATTGGTATGGTTTATAACTTCTTGCCTTTCATGATTCTTCAAATTTATACTTCTTTGGCTAAGATGGATAAGTCATTACTTGTTGCGGCAATGGATTTGGGTTGTGATAGTGTTAAGGCTTTCTTAAAGGTTACTTTACCATTAAGTGTTCCTGGTATTATCTCAGGTATTACTCTAGTTTTCTTGCCAGCTGTAAGTAGTTTCTTTATTCCTAAGTTGTTGGGTGGTGGTTCTTATGTTCTTGTTGGTAATTTGATTGAGAACTATTTCATCACTACTGGTGACTGGAATTTTGGTGCGGCTGTAAGTTTGATTATGACTGTGGTTATTTTGATTAGTATGTATTTTACTAGAAAACTAGATTATGATAAGGAGAATCGCTAATGAAGAAGAAGTTTGATTTTAAGAAGCTTTATTTAGCTTTAATTATTATTTTCTTTTATGCGCCTATCGTATATGTAATTTTCTTCTCTTTTAATTCATCTAGATCTTTGACTACTTTTACAGGCTTTTCTTTAAGATGGTATGAGAAGATGTTTAGATCTCGTAGCATGATGGAGTCTGTCTACTATTCAGTGATTATTGCGGTTATTGCGACTGTTGTATCTACTATTATGGGTACTTTAGCTTCAATCGGTTTAAGTAAGTCTAAAAGACTAGTTAGGGAAGTGGTTACTCAAGTTAATAACTTACCGATGCTTAATCCTGACATTGTTACTGCGATTGGCTTTATGTTGTTTTTCTCAAGTTTACAAATTCCAACTGGTTTTGGTACGTTGTTGCTTGCACATATTGCCTTCTGCATTCCTTATGTAATGTTGTCAGTTACACCAAAATTAAGACAGCTTGATGATAATTTGGCTGAGGCAGCGTTAGATTTGGGTTGTACACCTTTGCAGGCTTTGACTAAGGTTATTCTTCCTCAAATTAAAGAGGGTGTTTTCTCTGGCGCTTTGGTAGCGTTTATGATGTCTTTTGATGATTTCGTAATTTCTTACTTTACTACAGGCCCGGGAATTAATAATATTTCTACTTATGTTTATTCAACAAGTAAGCGTATTAATCCTAGTATTAATGCCCTTAGTACTTTGATTGTTTTAGCTATTACCGTTATACTTATAGTGGTTAATGTGATTCCGATGTTAAGACAAAGGAGACTAAAACATGAGAAAGTTATGTAGTATATTGCTGGTTTTAATATTATTGAGTGCTTGTGTTAAAACTAATTACAACAATGGTGAACTTAATATCTTTATGCCTGGTGAGTATATCAGTGATGAGGTAGTTGAGCAATTCGAGTATGAATATGGGGTTAAGGTTAAGATTACTTTGTTTGATACAAATGAATCAATGTATACAAAGTTATTAACTAATACTTCAAGTTATGACATCATTCTTCCAAGTGATTATATGATTGAAAGATTGATTAATGAGGATATGCTTCAAAAGTTAGATAAGTCTAAGCTCCCATGTCTGCAGTACTTATATGATGGTGTTAAGAATATGGATTATGATCCTGATAATGATTATTCAGTTCCATATTTTTGGGGCAATGGCGGTATTGTCTATGATAGTACCATTGTTGATTCCAAAGATGTAGAAACTCAAGGGTGGGCAGTACTTAAGAATACTAAGTATAAGGGTCAAATCTATATGTATGATTCTATTAGAGATATTTTCATGGTTGCGTTTAAGGATTTGGGCTATTCAATGGGCACTAATGATCCAAAGGAAATTAACGATGCCTATAACTGGTTGGTAGATGTAGCTAAAACTATGGCTCCAGCTTATGCGACTGATGAGTGTATTGATGGTTTGGCTTATGGTGAGAAGGCTATGGGCTTTATGTATTCAGGTGATGCGGCTTATATCTTGTCTGAGAATGAGAATATGAGGTATTATGCACCAGATGAGGGCACTAACTATTTCGTTGATGCGATGGTTATTCAAAAGGGTGCTAAGAATGTTGAGAATGCTTATAAGTTTATGAATTATATTACAGACTATGATGCAGCTTTTGAGAATAGTTTGTATGTAGGTTATGCTTCTGTTAATAAGGAAGTCTTGCATGATTTGACTTTACCGGATGGTGATTTTGATGGCAATGAGGCTTATATTCCTCGTGATAGAAATAAGAATGATGAGGTTTTCCATAATAACGAGAAGCAATTAGCTACTATTTCTGAGCTTTGGGTTAAGGTTAAGAATCATTAGGGATGTATTTTGCATCCCTTTTTTATACATGGAAAACGTTCAATTGTTAATTTGAGATAATGTGCTGTTTCTTCAAATTCTTCATGTCTATGTATTGTACGCATGTAAGAAAGATATGTGACAAGATCTTTTCCCTCATCTGCCCATTTGCGTAAAAGATTTACACGATAGTGTGACGGAAGTCATGAACACGTGGACCTTTCCCAGTATGAGAGATACCAACTTGTTCTAAATATCGTTTGAAATTTTGAGGAAGCTGCTTTTCTTTTTAGGAAACATTCTTTCTGTTGTTATAATATTGTTATCAATTTAAAAGAGGGACTGTCATGAAAAAGAAATATGTACTAATGAGTTTTCTATTAGTTGGACTAATGCTATTTGGATGTAAAACGGAACAAAAAGTGTCTCAGGAAGATGTTGAAAGTTACATAAAACAAATTGATTCCACTAAAATAAATCTAGAACTTGCTAATCAAGAAATTTCTTATAATAAAGATTATTATTACAATGATACTGTAAGTTATTTACTAAATGCTGGATAC
>CAKUTY010000038.1 GCA_934692455.1 uncultured Erysipelotrichaceae bacterium | reverse complement strand
CTATTGCCTACTAAGTAGATGTCATCACCTTTGATAGCTTTAACACCTAAACCTGGAATAAAAGTAATTGAATCAAAAGTAATGTTACCATTAGGATATTTATCTACTATCGCTTTGGCGATTGGATGGTTTTGAGTTTTTTCAATTGAAGATAAATAATTAATAAATTCATCATCAATGATTTTAGTTTCTACTACATTCAATTTATTTTGAGTTAGGGTACCTGTCTTATCAAAGATAACTGTATCTAACTTACCAGCTACTTCTAAGATTTCTGGTTTTTTGATTAAAATACCTTGCTGAGCACTTCTTCCAGTGGCTACCGCAATGGCAGCAGGTGTTGCTAGTCCTAGGGCACAAGGGCAACTGATTACTAGTACTGATAGGGCAAAGTTAAGACTTAGTTCCATGTTTTTACTGATAATCATCCAGATTATAAAGGTGATAAGTGAGATGCCGATTACTGTAAACACAAAGTATTTAGAGATATTGTCCGCAAATCTTTCAACTGGAATCTTTTCGTTACTTGCTTTTTTAGTTAGATTAATAATCTTAGAAAGAACCGTAGTACTGGCACTCTTGGTTACTTGTACATTGATAGTACCTAAGGTATTAATAGTTCCTCCAATTACCTCATCACCAATTGTCTTATTTACTGGTAAAGATTCACCAGTAATCATTGATTCATCGATTGATGAGCTACCATTTATGATTACACCATCTCTTGGTACTGATTCTCCTGGTTTGATGATGACAATATCATCCTTTTTTAAATCATTGATAGATATTAATTCTTCCTTGCCATCTTTTAATAAGTGAGCATTCATAGGTATTAAAGTGGTCAAGCCTCTAATGATTTTAGTAGTCTTAGCTTTAGTGTTACCTTCGATATATTTGCCTAATTTGACAATAGTAATCGTCATGGCTGCTGTTTCAAAATATAGATGATAAGAAGTATCGCCTAGATTAATCTTATATAGAGCATATATTGAATAGATAAATGAGACAGTGCTTGATAGGGCAACAAGGGAGTCCATATTAGGACTTAATGATGATAAGGCCTTGAAGCCTGATTTAAAGATGTGTCTGTTTATCACAATAACAACAAATGAAAGAATCAACTGAAATAATTGATTTAGTGTAATGCCCACCATCATATTAGGATCAATACCATCATCCATTTTCATCATTGATAGGTACATTAGGATAATTGATAAAATAATAGAGATAATTAAATATAATTTATCTTTATTAAGTTTCTTTTCCTTGTTTAGTAATAATTTGTAACCTGCCTTATCTACTACTTCTTCTAATGTTGTTTCATTTACTTTGGTTTCATCAAAGTCTACAGTAACTTCGTTGTCTAGAAGATTAACTACAGCATTGTTGACACCACTTGTCTTGTTTAAAGCTTTTTCAACATTGGCTTTGCATATAACGCAGGTCATTCCTTTGACTTCATATGTTTTTTCCATAAATATTCTCCATACCCCCTAGGGGTATTTTTATTGTATTTCTATATAACGCATGAGTCAATAAATTTCTTGTATAATTGATGTATGGCTAGTCTACTTTATGTAAGAAGTGTATATAGTTTACTTTCGAGTATGTGCACGATTCCAAGAATGGTTAAAAAGGCTAAGGAGAAGGGCTATTCTTCTATTGGCCTTGTTGATAAGAATGTCTTGTCTGGGGCAATGAGTTTTTATAATGAATGTTTAAAAGAAAATATTAAGCCAGTGATTGGTTTGGAAGTAGATGTTAATGTTGATAGAGTTGTTAGTGTCATCTTATATGCGAAGGATGATTTGGGTTTTCAAAATCTTATGAGATTGTCAAGTGTTGTTAATACTGGTGTTGATAAGGTAGTTGACTTGGATACTTTTAATAAGTATCGTGATCATAATTTTGTGGTGATTAAGTCAGAGGATGTTCCTTATTTTGATAGTGAAGATATAAACAATAGTATTAAGAAAGAAAAGGAAATATTTGGTGATCATTTAGTAGCTTTCTTAGATCACGATATGGCTGGCAACGTAAGAAGAGATGAAGGGTTAAGGTCTTTGTTGAATGAAAATAATATTAAGATTATCAAGATGTCGACGACTCTTTATATAGATGAGGATGATTATATTGCTTATGAGGTTTTAAAATGTATAAGGGATAAGAGAACATTAGAAGAGAATGCTTATTATGAGAAGGATCGTCAGATTAAGGATGTTTTTGACTTTGATGATGAATCTAGAAACTGTGATGTTTTGGCTGAAAACTGTAATGTGAAGATGGCTTTTAGGACTTCTTTGCCTGAATTTAAGACACCTAATGATGTTTCTTCAAAAGATTAGTTAAGTGCTTTGTGTAAAGAAGGTTTAAAGAGAAGGCTTAAGAATCGTTTGACTAATGAATATGTAAGTAGGCTTCAATATGAGCTTGATGTCATTATTAAGATGCATTTTGAGGATTACTTTTTGATTGTCTATGACTTTATCTTGTATGCGAAGAAAAAGGGAATTATGGTTGGTCCTGGTAGAGGTAGTGCTGCAGGTTCTTTGGTTTCTTATTGTCTTGGTATAACTGAGATTGATCCGATTAAGTATGGTTTGTTGTTTGAAAGATTTTTAAATCCTGAGCGAATTTCAATGCCGGATATTGATACCGACTTCCCAGATGATAGAAGAGATGAAGTGGTTGCTTATGTTAAAGAGAAGTATGGTAAGGATCATGTGGGTCATATTATTACTTATGGTACTTTAAAGACTAAGCAGGTCTTAAGGGATGTAGCAAGAGTTTTAAAGTATACAACGGTGGAGACTGATAGTATCGCTAAGCTTATTCCTAATAGTTTGAACACTTCCTTGATGGATGCTTATAATACAATTCCTTTGTTTAATCAAAAGATCAATAGTGATAAGAAGTATCAATTCTTGTTTGAGATAGCTTTAAAGTTAGAAGGTAATCCTCGCCATGAGTCTACCCATGCGGCTGGTATTGTCTTTTCTAAGAATGTTTTATCTGATGTGGTTCCAATGATTTCGATAGAAAGTGATTTGGATTCTACTCAATATAGTGCTGAGTATCTTGAGGACTTGGGTTTGATTAAGATGGATTTCTTGGGGTTAAGAAATCTTGGTATAATTGCGGAAATTATGGATGATATTAATCCTAAGTTTGATATTAATAGGATTCCTTTGAATGATAAGAAGACTTTTGAACTTATTTCTAATGTGAATTTGTTGGGTGTTTTCCAATTAGAGTCTAATGGTATGCAGAATTTGGCTAGAAGGATGCGTCCTAATTCTTTTGAAGAATTATCGATGATGATAGCTTTGTTTAGACCGGGTCCTATGGAGAATATTCCTAGTTTCTTAGAGAACAGGGCACATAGGGAAAAGATTAAGTATTTAACTAAAGAATTAGAGCCTATTTTAAAAGAGACTTATGGCATCATTGTTTATCAGGAACAGATTATGTCAATTGCGCGTAAGCTAGCAAACTTTTCTTATGGTAAGGCGGATGTCTTAAGAAGGGCGATGTCTAAAAAGAAGGCTAAGGAACTAGAAAAGCTTAAACCTGAGTTTATAGATGGCTGTTTAAAAAATGGCTATGATATAAGTTTGGCTAATGAGCTGTATGAATTGATATTGCGTTTTGCGAATTATGGTTTTAACAAGTCACATTCGATTGCTTATGGTTTGGTGGCTTATCGTATGGCTTATTTGAAGGCTAATTATCCTTTGTATTTTTATAAGGCTTTACTTAATGGTGCGATTGGTGCCAGTGAGAAGACTTATGCTTATATCAAGGAGATAAGGGGTAGAAATATTGGTTTACTTGGTTTGTCTATTAATAAGTCAACTAATGAGTACAAAATAGTTGATGATAAGATTTTGTTGCCTTTAAGTATTTGTAGGGATGTTGGTAGTGCTAATGTTTCTAAGATTATGGAGGCTAAGCCTTTCTCGTCTTATGTTGATGCGATTTGTAAGTTAACTGAAAAAGGCGTGGATATTAAGGCTTTGACTAGTTTGATTGCAGGTGGTGCCTTTGATGAGTTTGGCTTGAGTAGGTATTCAATGGCTCTTAATTTAAGTAGGGTTATTCAATATGCTAATTCTACCAATGGTTTGAATTTATTTGGTGGTGATGATACACCAATTATTGAAAATCTTACTGATGATATGATGGTTTTGGCTTCTAAGGAAAAGGAAGTTTTGGGCTTTTATTTTAAGTTTGATCCAATCGAGAGAGTTAAACAAAAGTATCATATAAGTGTTCCTTCTATTAGTGAGATAAAGATGGGTAGTGCCTGTGGTTTTGGTCAGATTGTGCGTATCAAACAGATTAGGACTAAGAAGGGACAAAGGATGTGTTTTGTGGATGTCAATGATGAGAGTGCTTCTATTTCATTGGCGGTTATGCCTAATATTTATGATCAATATATAGAAGGGTTGAATAAGGCTCATTATGTTTATTTTGAGGGTAAGAAGGAGAGAGAGTCTTCGCTTCTTGTAAGAAAGATGGTGTTGTATTGATGAGAATATTAATTGTTGATGATGAGATTAGAATTCGTGAAGTAGTTAAAGAATATGCCTTGGTTAATGGTTATGTTTGTGATGAGGCAAGTGATGGCAAGAGTGCTGTTAATATGGCTTTAGCTAGCGATTACGATTGTATTATCTTGGATATTATGATGCCGGTTATGGATGGCTTTGAGGCTTGTAAGAAGATTAAGGAAGTCAAGGATACACCGATTATTATGTTAAGCGCAAGACAAGAAGAGGATGATAAGCTTTTTAGTTTTAATATGGGTGTTGATGATTATGTGACTAAGCCTTTTTCTCCTAAGGAGTTGATGGCTAGAATTAAGGCTATTATGGCAAGGCATAATAAACATGAGAATGAGAAGTTTATTTATAAGGGTTTGGTTTGTGATTTTGATGCTCGTGAAGTTTATATTGATGGAGATAGGGTTAATTTGACTCCTAAGGAAAAGGAATTGTTGTTTTATTTTATTGATAATAAAAATATTGTTTTGTCACGTGATAAAATATCTCGAGCAGTTTGGAAGATGGATTATATTGAGGGTGATCGTTCCGTGGATACTCATGTGAAGATGCTTAGGAAGAATCTTGGTGAGTATCGTGATTTGATTTGTACAGAAAGAGGATTGGGTTACAAGTTTGCGATTTAATTTTAAGGGCATAAAGTTTAAGACCTGGCTATATTTTTTAATTTTTTCTTGTTTAATGCTGGTGCTATTAGGCTTTTTGTTGGTGGCTTTGATTAAGCCTTATTATCGTGAGAATCGTATTAAGATGATTGACACCCTTGTTTCGACCATTGAGAATGAACTTTTGGTTAATAAGCCAAGTGAGGCGTCTATCTTAAAGACTGATAGGCTTGTGAATAATAATAATGTCTGTGCTATTATTTATAATCAAAATGGTAGAAGAGTATATAGTGCTGACTCTTTGGGTGAGCTTTGCGTTTTTGATGAGTCTATCAATGTTGACGGTGATGATTTAGTTGTTTATGATGATGGCGATAAGCTTGTTGATAAATTAAATGAATATAATGTGATTAGTGAGACTTTGACATCTCCTACTACGGATTTGGAGATGTTGTTGTATGGCAAGAAGGTTTCAATTAATTTGGCTAATTATTATCTTTTGGTTAATACACCATTGGAATTACTTGATTCGTATGTCGATTTTATTTTGAAACAGTATTTGTTGTTGTCGATGTTTATAGTTATTTTGGCTTTGATTGTTTCATTTTTGTTGGCAAATAAGATTACTTCTCCGATTGTTAATATGCAAAAGGAGGCTAATAAACTAGCAGATGGCGACTATCATGTAAGTTTTAAAAGCGAGAAGGAGTCTTATAGTGAGATTAATGCTTTGGCTACAACGCTTGATGATGCAACTGAGAAGCTTTCAAAGATTGATGAGCTTAGAAAGGATTTGTTGGCGAATGTGTCTCATGATTTAAGGACGCCGATTACTTTGATTAGGTCTTATGCAGAGATGATTAAGGATATTTCGGGTGATGATCCTATTAAGAGGGATCAACATTTGGATGTTATTATCGATGAGACAGAATATTTGACTAAGCTTATTAATGATATGCAAGAGTATTCAAAGCTTCAGGCTGGTTTTATTAATTTGAATAAGTCTAATTTTGATATTGAGAAGTCTATTACAAATGTATGTAAACTGTTGTCTGGTTTAATGAAGGAAAAAAATATCACCCTAAAGAAGGAACTTAAGAGTGTGATTGTTTATGGTGATGAGACAAAGATATCAGAAGTGATATACAATTATCTTTCTAATGCGATTAAGCATTCGAATGGAAATTCGACTATTTATGTTTCTATCAGGGATAGTGAAGATAGTTTGTATTTTGAGGTAAAAGATGAGGGCGATGGTATAAGTGAGAAGGATCTTCCTTATATTTGGGATCGCTATTATAAGATTGATAAGAATTTTAGAAGGAATGAGAATTCAACTGGATTGGGTTTGGCTATTGCGAAGGCTATTTTAGAGGCTCATGGTGCTAAGTATGGCGTAGTTTCTAAAGTAGGTGAGGGGTCAACTTTCTTTTTTGAGTTGTCGAAGGATTATGATGATGAGACAGAATGATTATTTGAAATTTATTAATTATGAGATTGAACAGGATTCTGAAATGTTTAAGGTTAATTCAGATACTGCGGCTTTGGGCATGTTTTTAGAGCCTTTAAAGAAGAAGACGGTTTTGGATTTGGGTACTAATAATGGTGCTTTACTTTTGTATGCTCATTATCATAATGCGGGTCATTTGATTGGGGTGGATATTTTTAAGGAACCACTTGAATTGGCAAATGATAATTTAAAAAGATATACAGATGATTATGAACTTATTAATTCAAGGATTCAGGACTTGAATATTGAACCTGTTGATGTGGTAATTTGTAATCCGCCTTTCTTTGAGATGGGTAATGTAAGAAGTAATAAGTTTTATAAGACAGCAATGTTTGAGGAAACTTTGTCCCTAGATGATATGTTTAAGGCTTTTAGGAAGAATATGAAGGATAATGGTGAGGTTTATACTTTATATCCTGCTGAGAGGTTTCCTGAGTTTTATAATATGTGTCTAAAGTATAAGCTTAAGATTATGAAGATTGCCTTTGTGCATGATGAAAATAGACCTTATGCGTCTAGGTTTGTGGCTAAGTTAAAGATTGGCCCGATGACTAAGCTTAAGGTGTTAAAACCAATTATGATTAAGAACGGAATATTTGAGGTGTAGCGGTACACCTTTTTGTTTTTGAAATTTTTTTCAGAAAGTAAATCCTCAATGAATTGACCATTTTATACGGTTTTTGTAAGCATGTGTTAACTGATACGAGTTGTTGATGAGTAAAGCGCTTACAATTAAAAAAATATCATGTATAATTATAGACGATGGAAGCGCTTGCACAGACTTGGGGTGTATGGAGCTTACAAAATTTAGGTACTAAAGGTACAAAAGAGGAGAACAAATGAAAAAGATTTTAACTGTCTTACTTAGTATTGCAATGATCTTTACATTGGCTGCTTGTGGTGGTGGTAGTGACGACAATGGTGGCGCTACTACTGATGGTAGTGATGTAGAACAAGTTGCAGTATTCTGGTACACATTCGCTGATGACTATTTGTCAACTGTACGTGCTGCTTTAAATAATGAATTTAAGGCTGCTGGTATTTCTTACAAAGACTATGATGGTAATGGTAACCAAACAGATCAAACAAACCAAATCACTACTGCTTTAGCTGCTGGTGTTAAGGTGTTAGTTGTAAACCAAGTTGAATCTAACTCTGTTGATACTACTAAGGCTATCTTAGATGCTGCTAAGGCTGCTGATGCAAAGGTTGTATTCTTCAATAGATCAATTTCTGCTGATGATGCTGAAGCTGAAGCATTATTAAATGAATATGGTTCTGCATTCGTTGGTACTGACTATGAACAAGCTGGTCACTACGAAGGTAAGATTATTGGTGATTACTTACTAGCTAACTATGATGCATTAGATCTAAACAAAGATGGTAAGATTTCTTACGTTATGTTAAAGGGTCAAGAAGGTAATACAGAAGCTATCGCTAGAACTCAATTCTCAGTTGAAGATGCTAATGCAATGTTAAAAGAAGCTGGCAAGCCTGAATTAGCTTACTATGATGAAAAGGCTACTACTCAATACTTAGTAGATGCTAACGGTACTTGGTCTCAAGAAGCTGCATTCAATCATTTGGAAACAGTATTAGCTCAATACAATGAAGCTAACAACAATATGCCTGAATTAATCATCGCTAACAATGATGGTATGGCTCTAGGTGCTATCCAATCATTACAAGGCCATGGTTATAACGATGGCAAGGGTACTACTATTCCAGTATTTGGTGTTGATGCTATCCAAGCTGCAAAAGACGCTATCGATGCTGGTAACATGACTGGTACAGTAAAACAAGATGGTGAAGGTATGGCTAAGGTTGTTTGCTTAACTGCTAGCAACTTAATCGCTGGTGAAGCTCCAGTTACTAACATTCCTGCTGAATATGAAGCAGTTGGTACATGGAGAGTTAACATTCCTTACTCAGCTTATACTAAATAATTTAGCTTAACTGATTTTACTAAGTAGCCACGCTAACGGCGTGGCTACTATTATATTTAACTAACATAAAGGGGACTAATTTTATGGCAAATGATGTATTGCTTAGAATGGAACATATCAGTAAGTCATTCCCAGGTGTTAAGGCACTAGATGATGTACAACTAACTGTTAAGGCGGGTACAGTACATGCTCTTATGGGTGAAAATGGTGCCGGGAAATCTACTTTGATGAAATGTTTATTCTCTGTTTACCACAAGGATAGTGGTCATATCTATCTAGAGGGTGAAGAAGTAGACTTTAAGGATTCCAAAGAAGCTTTGGAACATGGTGTAGCGATGGTACACCAAGAACTTAATCAAGCTTTAAAAAGAAATGTAATGGATAACATGTGGCTAGGTCGTTATCCTAAGGTTGATGGCTTCCCACTATTTACAAGTGAGAAGAAAATGTATAAGGCCACAAAAGAAATTTTTGATCAATTAGAAGTTAATGTTGATCCTAAAACAGTTATGTCAACAATGCCTGTATCTCAAAGACAAATGGTCGAGATTGCTAAGGCAGTATCATATAATTCGAAGGTTATCGTATTTGACGAACCAACATCTTCTTTGACTGAGGTTGAGGTTGAACATTTATTTAAGATTATCAACCAATTGAAGGCAAAGGGTTGTGGTATCATCTATATTTCTCATAAGATGGATGAAATCTTGAGAATTTCAGATGAAGTAACTATCATGCGTGATGGTAAATACATAACTACAAAAGACGCAAAAGATTTAACAACTAATGAAATTATTAAGTTGATGGTAGGTAGAGAACTTACTAATGTATATCCAGTTAAGGACAACGTTAGTGGTGAACCACTTCTTGAGGTTAAGAATCTTACTGCTGAATATTCTAAATTAAAGGATGTTTCATTTAAGGCAAATAGAGGTGAGATCTTAGGTATTGCTGGACTTGATGCAAGTGGTCGTACAGAGCTACTTGAAAACATCTTCGGTAATGCGACAAGAAAGAGTGGCGAGATTTATCTTGATGGTAAGCTTGTAAAGAATAAGAATCCTCGTGAATCAATTAAAAATGGTTTCGCTCTAGTTACAGAAGAAAGAAGAGCTACTGGTATCTTCGGTATCCGTGATATCCAAGCTAATACTTGTATTTCTTCACTAGATAAGTATATGAATGGTCCATTCTTGAATGATAAGAAGATGTACGATGCTACACAATGGGGTATTGATTCCCTAAAGACAAAGACTCCAAACCAAAAGACAAGAATTGAGTCTTTATCAGGTGGTAACCAACAGAAAGTTATTATCGCAAGATGGCTATTAACAGAGCCAGATGTTCTACTATTAGATGAACCAACAAGAGGTATCGACGTTGGTGCTAAGTATGAAATCTATGAATTGATTATTAATTTGGCTAAGCAAGGAAAATGTGTACTAATGGTATCTTCAGAAATGGCTGAACTATTAGGTGTATGCGATAGAATCTTGGTAATGAGTGGTGGTTGTTTAGCAGGCGAAGTTGATGCTAAGACAGCTACACAGGAAGAGATTATGACTCTTGCTGCTAAATATGCATAAATTAGGGGGATGACACTAATGTCTGAAAAGAATAACAAATTTGATTCTAAAAAGCTTGTAGACTTTTTATTCAACAATGCGATGTTCATTATCATTGCGTTGGTAATTGTATATGTTGCGATTAAAAGACCTGCTTTCTTAGGTACTGCTTCAATCGTTAACGTAATCTCATTGACTGCATCTAAGCTTCCAATTGCTTTAGGTGTTGGTGGTTGTATTGTTTTGGCTGGTACCGATATTTCTGCTGGTAGAATTGTTGGTTTATCTGCTGTTGTTACTGCTTCATTATTGACTACATCTTCTAAGATTTGGCCAAATATGACTCAAGCTCTACCTATTCCAGTTGTATTGTTAATTGTTGTTTTGATTGGTGCTGCTATTGGTTTCGTAAATGGTTTCTCTGTTGCGAAGTTTAGCTTACACCCATATATCGTTACATTATCAACACAACTTATTACTTATGGTATTATCCTTGTTTACATGATGTCTGGTACAAACAACGGTCAAACATTATCTGGTATGATTGAACCATATAAGAA
>CAKUTY010000037.1 GCA_934692455.1 uncultured Erysipelotrichaceae bacterium | reverse complement strand
ACTTTTTCATAAAATCCTTTCTTCCCTATAGCCCGTATTGTTCAAATAAAAAAATTGCTAAATCAACCCTTAGCTGGTCTTAATACATTTTTATAATATTCTTCTAACTTTTTTCTTGTCAATAAAAAGTTTGTAAATATTTTTACAAATGAAAAGTCACTTCTCCACTAGAAAGATTATATGTTTCATTATCTTTTAATACTTTCAAAGAATAATCAGAATCGATACCAATTACCTTAATTTGTTTAACCTCATTATTGATCTCAGCATAGACTTTCCTATCCTTTAAATAATCATATTCTTTAATATCATTATAGAAATCATAACCTTCTTTAACTTTCATGAAATCATTATAAAGTTGATTAAATATTTTATCTTTTATTATTTTCATATCTTGAGTTTGATTAGTTATCTTATACAAAGAAGTAGGAGTTCTCTTATATTCACCCACAAATTCTCTTTGATTAACATTAAGACCTATACCAATAATAAGACATTCTATTTCGTTCTTAGTAACAGCCTCCAAAAGGATACCACACAACTTACTATCCTTATAATATATATCATTAGGCCACTTGATACTTAAATGTTCTAAGTTTAAAGCTTTAATTATAGAAAAAGCACTAATCACTGATAAACTTGAGAATTTATCAATTAGTGCCTTATCTTTAATTAAAAGCGAAAAGAGCAAGTTTTCACCCTTTTCGCTTTTCCAATTACGATTATTGCGACCCCTTCCAGCACTTTGAAAATCAGCACTCACAAAAGTAAAATTATCTAATTTCTCATAATTTTCTTTTAAATAAGTATTTGTAGAATCAATAGTCTCAAAATGGATCGTCTTCATATTAATTAACCAAAAATTGTTAACAAGATACCAGCAGCAATAGCACTACCGATAACACCTGCAACATTTGGTCCCATTGCATGCATCAACAAGAAGTTGCTAGGATCTTCCTTTTGACCCTCTTTTTGAACAACTCTTGCAGCCATAGGAACCGCACTAACACCAGCAGCACCAATCATTGGATTGATCTTACCGTGTGAGAACTTACACATTACCTTACCACCTAAGATACCAAACATACATGCGACAACAAACGCAAAGATACCAAGGGCAAAAATAGATAATGTTTGTAGAGTTAAGAAACTAGTACCCTGAGCTGTAGCACCAACAGATAAACCTAATAAAATTGTACAAATATATAATAATGCATTTGATACAGTATTAGTTAAATTAGGTACCACACCGCATTCCTTAATTAAGTTACCAAGCATCAAGCAGCCAATCAAAGGTGTAGCACTAGGTACAATCAAAGAAACAATCAAAGTAATCACAATAGGGAATAAAATCTTTTCCTTTTTAGAAACACTTCTTAATTGTTCCATCTTAATTAATCTTTCTTCCTTAGTAGTCAATAACTTAATAATTGGAGGGAAGATAATTGGAACTAGTGCCATATAAGAATAAGCAGCTAACGCAATAGGAGCTAAATACTGAGTAGAACCTGAAATTGTCAATAATCTATTAGAAGTTAGAATTGCAGTAGGACCATCAGCACCACCGATAATACCGATTGAAGCAGCTTCATAGAAATTAAATCCTAAGAACAAAGCACCAAAGAAAGCCACAAAGATACCAATTTGAGCAGCAGCACCAAGCAACATTGTCTTCTTATTCGCAATAAGTGGTCCAAAGTCTGTAGTAGCACCAATACCCAAGAAAATCAAACATGGATATAGTTCGCACTCAACACCCAAATGTAAGTAACCAAGTAATCCTCTTTTAACAATCTCGCCAGCTTCATTATAAGTAATATAAATTTCTGGTAATAAGTTAACTAGGATAATACCAAATGAAATTGGAATCAATAAGTACGGTTCAAAACCCTTTTTAATAGCTAAATAAAGGAAAATCAAACCAATACAAATCATAATTAGATTCATCCAACCATTACCAGTAAAGAAATTAACAATACCAGTTGAACCTAAGAATTCTTTTAAGAATAAACCTATATTCATAAGCTTAGCCTAATATGATTAAAGCATCACCGTTTTTAACTTGACTACCCTTAGCTGCTTTAATTTCAACAACCTTGCCATCAAAACCTGATTGAATTTCATTTTCAAGCTTCATAGCCTCAATAATGGCAACTGTTTGTCCTTTTTTAACAACATCACCAACATTAACCTTAACATCCAAAACTTTACCAGCAATAGGAGCCTTAACAACATTAGCACCATCGCTTACTGGAGCACTTGATGCCTTTGGAGCCTCAATCTTCTCACTAGATTCGCTAACTTCCTCTAGTTCAACTTCATATACCTTACCATTAACCTTAACTTTATATGTCTTCATTTACTTAACCTCTCTAATACTTACTACACGAATGTTCTTCTTAGTCTTATTACGATAATCGATACTAGCAACAAGTGCTGCCACAGTAGCATCCTCATCATTTAAATCAAGATGCTCAACACTAGGTGTAACAACCTTAGTCTCCACTACTGTTTCCTCTTTTTCCTCATCATTACCCATAGCCTTAGCCACAAGCTCTGTCAAGAAAATAATAAGAACCAAAATCAAGAAAACCATTAAGATGGAAACAACCGCAACAATACCGCCAGTCACAAAATCATATCTAGAAAATCCATTAATCATTTAATTACCACCTTAGATATATAACTCGAACTCTTCAACTTCATTTTCGTTATACTTCTTCTTCAAAAATTCAGTTGCGACATTCTCAAACAACGCTAAAGACAACACATCCTCGTCACTCTTTGCGATATCCTTATATTTTTCCTTAAGCTCTTCAAACTCAGGCTTCAATAAGTCAGCAGGACGACAAGTAATAGGTTCTTGATCACCAATAATCTTCTTCTTAATATCAGGATCAACAGCAGCAGGACTTTGGCCATACTTACCTAATAAATAATCTTTAACTTCCTTAACACACATCTTATATCTCTCGCCATTTAAGACATTAAGAACAGATTGTGTACCAACCATTTGTGACATTGGAGTAACAAGAGGTGGATAACCCAAGTCCTTACGAACCTTAGGAATCTCTCTTAACACTTCCTCATAACGATCCATTGCACCCTGATCTGTTAATTGTTTAATCATATTAGACAACATACCACCAGGTACTTGATAAGTTAAAATATTAGGATTAACTTGGAAAGACTTAGGATTCAACAAACCATTCTTGACATACTTATTAACAATATTAGTCATGATAGGTTCAGCCTTATGAAGCTCATCCATATTAAGCTTTGGATCATATTCAGTCCCCTTAAGCGCATAACACAAAGCTTGAGTAGAAGGTTGCGCAGTGCCATTTGAAAGTGGAGACAATGATGTATCCACAATATCAACACCAGCCTTAATAGCTGCCATATAAGTCATCTCACAAATACCAGCAGTACAGTGTGAGTGTAACTCAAGAGGAATCTTGACTTCCTTCTTTAACGCTGTAATTAATTCAGTCGCATCACTAGGTGTTAAAACACCAGCCATATCCTTGATACAAATAGAATCAGCACCAAGCTTCTCAACCTTCTTAGCTAAATCTACATAATATTCAACTGTATGCACAGGACTTGTTGTATAAGATAAGGCGATTTGGCACTCACCACCGTACTTCTTAGTAGAAGTAACGGCAGTAGACAAGTTTCTCAAATCATTCAAGGCATCAAATACTCTAATGATATCGATACCATTTTCAATAGACTTCTTACAAAACATATCAACAACATCATCAGAATAATGACGATATCCCAAAATGTTTTGACCTCTAAATAACATTTGAAGCTTAGTATTCTTGCATACTTTTCTAACTGCTCTAAGTCTCTCCCATGGATCCTCATTCAAGAAACGCATACAAGAGTCAAAAGTAGCACCACCCCAAACTTCAATCGCATGATAGCCAGCTTTATCATAAACCTTACAAAGTTCAACTACCTCATCAGTAGTCATTCTTGTCGCAAATAAAGATTGATGACCATCACGAACAGATGTTTCAACAATTCTTACCATATTTACACCTTATAGCTTAGGACCAGCCTCAACTAAAGCCTTACCCTCATCATTTGTTTCATACTTCTTGAAATTGTTGATGAATCTATTAGCTAAATCCTTAGCTTTTTCATCCCACATTTCAGAATTTTCATAAGTATCACGAGGATCTAAGATATGAGTATCAACACCCTTTAATTCAGTTGGAACTTCAAAATCAAAGTAAGGAATCTTCTTCGTAGGTGCATTATCAATATCATGATTCAAGATAGCATCGATAATACCACGAGTATCCTTAATAGAAATACGCTTACCAGTACCATTCCAACCAGTATTAACTAAATATGCCTTCGCATTAGATTTTTCCATCTTCTTAACTAACTCAGTTGCATACTTTGTAGGATGTAACTCAAGGAACGCTTGACCAAAACAAGCTGAGAAAGTTGGAGTAGGCTCAGTAATACCTCTTTCAGTACCAGCCAACTTAGCAGTAAAACCACTTAAGAAATAATACTTAGTTTGTTCTGGAGTAAGAATTGAAACTGGAGGTAATACACCAAAGGCATCAGCACTCAAGAAAATAACACTCTTAGCAGCAGGAGCACTAGAAACTGGAGTAACGATATTATTAATATGATCAATCGGATAAGATACACGAGTATTCTCTGTTACACTCTTATCAGCGAAATCAATTTCACCATTATCAGCAACAGTAACATTTTCAAGTAATGCATCTCTTCTAATCGCATTATAAATATCTGGTTCAGACTCTTTATCAAGGTTGATAACCTTAGCATAACAACCACCTTCAAGGTTGAACACGCCATTATCATCCCAACCATGTTCATCATCACCGATCAATAAACGCTTAGGATCTGTAGACAATGTAGTCTTACCAGTACCAGATAAGCCAAAGAAGATTGCAGTATTTTCCTTGTTCATATCTGTATTAGCTGAACAGTGCATACTTGCAATACCCTTTAGAGGCAAGAAGTAGTTCATCATAGAGAACATACCCTTCTTCATTTCACCACCATACCAAGTATTGATGATTACTTGTTCCTTACTTGTGATATTGAAAGCTACACAAGTCTTAGAATGTAAACCTAATTCTTCATAATTTTCAACGCTAGCCTTAGAAGCATTATAAACAACGAAATCAGGTTCAAAGTTTTCTAATTCTTCTGCACTAGGTTCAATAAACATATTCTTAACGAAATGTGCTTGCCAAGCTACTTCAACAATGAATCTAACAGCCATTCTTGTATCTGTATTAGCACCACAGAACGCATCAACGACAAATAAACGCTTGCCACTTAATTCCTTCTTAGCGATTTCCTTGACTGTATTCCAAGTTTCTTCGCTCATAGGGTGGTTATCATTTGGATAATCCTTACTAGTCCACCATACAGTATCCTTAGAATTTTCATCCATGACAATATATTTATCCTTAGGAGACCTACCTGTATAAATGCCAGTCATTACATTAACAGCACCAAGACTAGTTTCCTTGCCCTTTTCATAACCTTCTAATTCAGGCTTAGTTTCTTCAGCATACAAGAATTCATATGAAGGATTGTAAACCACTTCCTTAACATCTGAAATTCCATAAACTCCTAAATCAATATTCTTCATCAAAATTTCCTCCCCTTGTCTTCAATATAGAAAACAATTTCACGGTTTATTATAATCCAAAGATTAATATTTTCACAAATAAAAAGCCTGTCAATTTTGTCATTTTATACAAAAAATGAAAGCGCTTAACTTCACATAAAAGAAAAACTACCCCCTATAGAGTAGTTCATTCCATTTTTACTATTTCTTTAATATTTTTCTAAGTCTCTCTTCAGTCAAGACAACAATCATCATCTTAATAAAATCACCTGGTAAAAAAGGTAATACACACGCAAGTAATGAAGGCCATAATGCAGTATGAGTATAAACCATAAACCAAAAGGTACCAAAAACATATAAGACTATTGTACCTAATAACATTCCTAGCATCTTATTTTTCCAGTTATCATAGCCAAAATAACTAGATAAGAAAGCTAATGGAAGATAACCAAAGATATAACCACCTGTCATTCCAAATAAGGCAGCCGCCCCTGATTTAAAGCCACTCAATACCGGAATGCCAAATAAAGCTAATAAGATATATACAAATACCACAATTACACCATCCTTATTACCTAGAACAAATGATGTAAGCATAACCATCAAAGTCGCAAAAGATAACGGAATAGGACCTATCTTAATAGAAAAAGGTGAGACAACAGCCATTAAAGCTGCAAATAGTGATATCAATACTAATCTTTTCGTTTTCATAAAATCCCCCTAAAAAATTAATACTGTAGAATTATATCAAAATAGTCTTTAATGCCTCATCCAGTTTAGTAACATTATCTTCTCTATCTTCAATATAAGGCGAATCTAATAAGTATTGTTTAATCTTATCAACATTCTCTTTACTTGGTTCAATACCAATTTCCCTTAAAGTTGTTGGCATATTAAATGACTTCATATATTCAATTAAGCTATTAATTTCTTCATAATCTTCATTGAAATACAATTGGGGAATCATACCAACCGCTACAATTTCACCATGCAAGTAATCAATAGCTTCTTTAGTAAATAAAGTACGTACACAGTCATAAAAACTATGGGCGATAGCTGATTGACCAAAACTTTGAGTCATATTCGCGATAGCACCAGTATAGGCAACCGCAATATAAGTAACATCATTAATAGCCTTCTTATCATGTTCAATAAAAGCAGCCCTTCCATTTTCCTTCAACATCTCATAAGAATATTCAGCCATCTTATATGCCGCAAAACGCTTAATTTCATTATTCTTAAGAAGCATCTCTTTTTGACCATGTTGAATCTCGATCTTTTTAGCCATGGCATCCAAAATACCAGCCGCATTATATCTAGAAGGACAAGCCTCAATCACATCATTATCAATCAGCAAGGCATCAAGCTCATGCTCATAACGCCAACAATCCTTCTTACCACCCTCTTTTGTATACATGACACTCATACAAGTATAAGGAGCACAAGTTGAAGCACTAGTTGGAATATTGATAGTGCCAAAATGGCCATATTCAGCGATTGCCTTAGATAAGTCCATAATCTTGCCACCGCCAACGCCAACTACCTCATCCAATCCTTTTTCAATCATTAGATTACTATATTCTTTAGCCGCCTCATAACAACAGGCACCTGTATGAATAACTATTTCATATCTAATTTCTTCTTTATCCAAAGAAGGTAGCAATTTATCTTTAACCGCATCAAAGGCTCTTTTACCTGCTACAATCAAAACATTGTTGGAGAATCTTTTAATTTCTTCACCAGCTTTTTCCATCAAATTAGCCTCTTGACGATATCTACCGCAGCCAATTTTAATCGCTAAATCAAGTTTTATTTCTTCCATTTTATTCCACCTCTAATCATATTATACAAATTTTTGTATATACATTAAATAACGTTAGAATATATATCTATGACATATTATTTGATACAATTAATTCCATGGAAAATAAAAAAGCCCTTAGTGAAGAAATATATCAACATTTATTAGATCAAATATTTAATGGGGAACTAAATCCTAATGATAAGATAACTGAAAACAGTCTTGCTTTAAACTTTCAAACATCACGTACACCAATAAGAGAAGCCATGCGTAAGCTTGAAAGTCAAGGACTACTTAAGATCTATCCTAATCGTTATGCTGAAATAGCTTCTTTTTCTAAGAAAGAAATTAATGATATAGGTGTCATTAGGTTATCGCTTGACATCTTAGCTATCAAGTTAGCTATTATTTATAGTACTAAAAACGATTTTCTTAGACTAAAGGAAATAGCTGAAAATTGTTATTTAGCTTATGAAAATAATGATGGGCTAAAGAGAAGAAAATTAGATACTAGATTTCACGAATATCTATGCGAACTTTCAAAGAATGAATTACTTCTTTCCATGCAAAATGACTTATCTTTAAAGATTCAGTTCTTATTACTACATAATAATTTGCCAGATGTGGAAGACGTGGAACATATTAAACAACACATTGAAATTGCGAATGCCTTAATTAATGGAAATGAAAAAAAGGCCATCGAAATAGATATCGATCACCTTTATGAATTCTATAACCTAGATGTACCACTAGACTTCTTCAAATAATACAAATATTCTTCTAACAATTGGTCATACATAAAAGATGGTGACCAATTTTTGTTGATTTCAGTTTCAATCGCCTTTAAAGGAACTTTAATACCAGTCATCCTAAGCGTCTTTAGTATAAAATCTGCATCACTTTCATTAAAATCACACAATACCATCATACCCAACTCTTTATATGTAGGTAAAAATTCAATTTCAATATTTAGCTTAGTCAATAAATCGATTAATTGTTTATTATCATCTAAATTCATCAATTTAATCTTCATAGAGACACTTGATTATCTGCACCGCATTAGATGCAGCACCCTTTCTAATCTGATCTCCTGAGCAGAATAAAGAAATGCCACCATCCAACACTCTATCTTCTCTAATTCTACCCACATATACCTTATCTTGATTACTAGATACAAGTGGCATTGGATACTTATTATCTAAGACATCATCATATAAGATAACACCATTTTCTTTACTTAAAGCTTCTCTAACTTCCGTTACACTCAATGGCCTTTCACATTTTAAAGATACACTTATACAATGACTTCTAAGCACTGGAACTCTAACACAAGTACAAGTAACTCTCAAATCATCATTATGAAGAATCTTCTTACCCTCATTTTCCATCTTCATCTCTTCACTTGTATATAAATTATCCTTCAAAGAACCAATACAAGGAATACAGTTATAAGCGATAGTATATGGAAAAACAGAAGGCTTATATTCAATATCATTAATCTCGTTATTCAATTCATCAATACCACCCTTACCAGCACCGGAAACAGCCTGATAAGTAGAAGCTATCATTACCTTAACCTTAGACAATTTATTAATCGCATTAATTGCCATCAAAGTAATAATAGTGGAACAATTAGGATTAGAAATAATCCCTTTATGTTTCTTAACATCATTTCCATTAATCTCAGGAACAATCAAAGGAACATCATCATCCATTCTAAATGCACTTGAATTATCAATAAATACAGCTTTCACTTTTACAATATCGTCTTTGTATTGTTTAGCTACTTCATTACTACTAGCACCCAAGACAACATCCAAGCCCTTAAAAGAATCGTGATTTACTTCCTTTACTTCATAATCCTTATCCTTGAATCTAATGATTTGCCCAGCACTTTTTTTGCTTGCCAACAACACTAAATCATCCACTGGAATCTCTTGTTCAATTAGACAATCTAGCATTTGTCTACCAACAGCACCTGTAGCTCCTAAAATTCCTATTTTCATTTAATAAACCTCTTATATATAACTTCTATTGTCTTTTGATAGTTTTCATCATCAACACCAACTAAGATGGAAATTTCATCAGCACCCTGAGAAATAGTCCTAATATTAATTCCATTTTCACCTAATAACGAGAATATTTCACCAGAAATACCCTTACGCTCTTTCATCCCCCTACCTACAACACAAACAAGTGATAAATTATCATAAATTGATACTTCTTCACAGTTTAAGGTATTCTTAATCTCATTAGATAATTCATAGGCATTATGCTTAATATCCTCTTTATCTACAATGATAGAAAAAGAATCGATGCCAGTAGTAACCATAACCACCGGAATCTTATAATGTTCAAAAATATCTAAAGCCTTCTTTAAAAAGCCAATCTCGGAACTAGAATTAGACTTAACGATATTCATAACCATAAAATCTTTTCTTCCTGTAATTCCTGTAATAGGTAAGGCCTTATCTTGATCAGTTACATTACTTACAATAATGGTACCTGGATCAAATGGCTTATTAGTATTTTTAATATTAATAGGAATATTTTTAATCTTAACAGGATAAATAGACTCATCATGTAAGACACTGGCTCCCATATAAGACATTTCCCTTAACTCACTATATGTAATGATATTGATTTGTTTAGGACTATTGATAATACGAGGATCGCATACATAAATGCCACTGACATCAGTCCAATTCTCATACATCTTCGCATCACATATATTAGCCAACAAAGCACCAGTAATATCACTGCCACCTCTGCTCATTAACCTTAAGACACCATTTGGTAAAGCACCATAAAAACCTGGCACTATAATCTTTTTATTAGTATTTAAATGAGGCATAAACTTCTTATAAGTCTCTTCAATATCGATACTGCCATCATATTTAAAACTTATCACATCACGCGCATCAACAAACTCAGCATTTAAATATAAAGCTAATAATCTACTTGAAAGAAACTCACCATAAGCTACTACTTCATCATCATTCTTATTAGCTTCTAGTAACACCCTAATCTTTTCAATTTCACTATCTAAGTCAAAAGAAATATTTAATTCATCAATAATCGCCTTATGCTTAAGATAAATCTTCTCTAGGATGTCATCATAAGACATCCCATATTTCTTATGAGCTAAACACAAATATAACAAATCAGTAACCTTATGATCATTTTTATCAATCTTGCCACATGCTGAAGCGACAATAACTTTTCTTGTATCATCACTTTCTACAATTGATTTAATCTTTTTATATTGTGTGGCATTAGCTAATGAGCTACCACCGAATTTGCATACTTTAATCATCTAACAC
>CAKUTY010000036.1 GCA_934692455.1 uncultured Erysipelotrichaceae bacterium | reverse complement strand
CATCGGCAATAATAAATTCAGGCTCCATAATCATTGCTCTAGCAATACCAACTCTTTGTCTTTGTCCACCAGAGAATTCATGTGGATATCTTGATTTATGTTCAGGCAATAAACCTACAGACTTTAAGGCATTATCTACCTTTGCTTCTCTATCTTCTTCGTTTTCAAATAATTTGAAGTTATACAAGCCTTCAGAGATACAGTAATCAATTGTAGCTCTTTCGTTTAATGAAGCAGCTGGATCTTGGAAGATCATTTGAATGTTTCTAACAACTTCTCTTTCCTCTTCCTTAGAAATCTTACCATTGATCTTCTTACCCTTATAGATGATTTCACCATCTGAAGTAGGATTTAATCTAATAATAGATCTACCAATAGTAGTCTTACCACTACCAGATTCGCCTACAAGGGCGAAAGTTTCACCCTTATAGATTTGGAAGTTAGCATCTTTAACTGCTCTAAAGCGCTTCTTATTTTGATAGAAAGTAATTTCTAGATGCTTAACATCTAATAGTACTTCTTTATTATCGTTCGCCATACACGCCTCCTTTTGCGGTTAATGCTGAAATCTTTTCATGAAGATTACAGATAGCCTTAGGTTTTTCTACCTTAGGCGCATTTGGATGTAATAACCATGTTTTAGCATAGTGAGTATCAGAAACCTTAAAGAAAGGAGGTTCTTTGATATAGTCAATAGCTAGTGCATAATCACTTCTTGGTGCAAAAGCATCGCCCTTAATTTCTTCAAACAATGAAGGTGGTGTACCTCTGATTGCGAACAATTCATCACCCTTATCGCTTAATTGTGGAAGAGATGACAATAGTCCCCAAGTATATGGATGTTGAGGATTATAGAAGATTTCATCAACATTACCATATTCAATGATTTGACCAGCATACATAATAGCAACAACATCAGCAACATTAGCAACAACACCTAAGTCGTGTGTAATGTAGATAGTTGTGAATCCATATTCCTTAGACAAATCCTTAATCAAATGAATGATTTGAGCTTGAATAGTAACATCTAGTGCCGTTGTAGGCTCATCACAGATTAAAATCTTAGGATGACAAGCAAGCGCAATAGCGATAACGATTCTTTGACGCATACCACCAGAGTATTGGAATGGATATTCATCATATCTTTGTTCAGGATTATGAATACCTACACGAGCCATAAGAGAAATTGCTTCCTTCTTAGCCTCTTCCTTAGACATACCTTGGTGCTTAATTAATACTTCAGAAATCTGATAACCGATGGTTCTAACAGGATTTAAAGAAGTCATTGGATCTTGGAACACAGTAGCAATCTTCTTACCACGGATATTCAACCAATCTTCTTCTGTTTTATTATCTAATAGATTCTTACCTTCAAAAATGATTTCACCATTACTTACTTCACCATTGATATCAATCATACCAGTGAAAGTCTTAGTAAATACTGACTTACCACTACCAGATTCACCAACGATGGCAACAACTTTACCCTCTTCAAAATCAAGAGAGACATTACGAATAGCTGTTAGAACTCTATTTCTAACCTTGAATTTTACTTCAATATTTTTAGCAGATAATATTACATTTTTTGACATAATTCACCTCTATAGCATATGAGTTCTAGGATCACTAGCATCAGCTAGAGCCTGACCAACAATATATAAAGAAATAGAAATTACAGCAGCTGTAACTACAGGAATCCAGAATAAGTAACCTGCACTTGTCATGTAAGGTGAATACTCTTGAATCATCTTACCAAGTGAAGGATATTTATAGCTTAGACCAACACCCATGTATGATAGAGCAACTTCAGTTGAGATAAATAATGGAATATCTCTTGAAACACTAGTAATAATAACCGAAACCAGGTAAGGAAGGATGTTATTTAAAATTATTTTATATGTAGGCGTACCTAGGCACTTACTAGCAAGATTATATTCTCTATCTCTGATAATCATAACTTGAACTCTTATAAAATAAGCGGTACCAACCCATGTAGTAATACATAGTGCGAAGATCAATTGTTGCATACCTCCACCCAACGCATATACCAAGATCATGGCGATTAGTGTTGTAGGGATATTTGATACAACGTTATAAACCTCAATCATAACAGCATCAATTTTTTTAGAGAAGCCCCAGAACATGCCGACAACAACACCTAAAAATTCAGTAATAAATGTTGCCATAACAGCTAAGAATAATGAATTCTTAGTGCCAGCCCACAAGGCGTCCCATAAGCTGTTACCCTTATCATCTGATCCTAAGAAGAAATCAGGATTTTGGAAAGGTCTTAAATAATGTAAATTCCTATTATTGATATTCGGAGTCTTCAATGTGTCATAGCCTGAGAAAATAGGCTGAATAAACGCAAATAAGAAGACAACAACAACAACAGCTAATAAAGCGATAGCTAACTTGTTATGGAAGAAATTTCTCCATACAGATCCCCAATAAGAATACTTTGGAGCTGCAATGTGTTCAGAACTAGATTCATCAGCAATCTTTTTCTCGAACAACTTTGGATCATTTAAATCGATTTCGTTAATATTAACTTCAGTCATATTATTTCTTTCCTTTCTTAGCGGCTAGTTGGATACGAGGATCAACAACTGTCATTAGAAGGTCACCCACAAGCACAGAGAAAATAGCTAATGCAGAGAAAATGAACACAAGTGTGACAACCATATTATTATTCAACTTTTGAATAGCTTGAGGAAGCATCTTACCCATACCAGGAATAGCGAATGCAGATTCAGTAATGAACGCACCAGAGATACAAGCAACGATGCTTACAGGGATACCATTAATAATTGGGATAATAGCATTCTTTAAGATATGCTTATTAAAGATTTCCTTTTGAGATAAACCCTTTGCACGAGCAAACTTAACATAATCACTAGTAGATTGGTCAATCATATAACGTCTAATCCACATCATTAAAGATGGCATAGAAATTAAAGACAATACAATAATTGGCGCAATATAAGATCTTACATCATTAAAACCAAGCATTGGGAACTTATCAGGTAAACCAAACTTAACACCAATTTCTCTTATAAAGAAAATTAGGGCAAGAGATGGCATAGCGATTACGATATTGATAAACGCAATACCTAACTTATCAAAGAACTTGTCCTTGTTTCTACTCATTAAAATACCAAATGGAATAGCTAATACATAAGCAATAACAAGCGAGATCATACCAAACTTAAATGAAGTACCAACCATTGAAGGTGATGAATAATAAGAATCACAACTTGCATAGTGATTAGTAAACTTGTTTTCATCCAAATGGTCAATATTTGATTTATATGTACAAGTATGTTGGTTAATAGCGTTCTCCATTGTTACACCAGTTGGGAATGTTTGTTCCCTCTTAACTTGTTCACCTTGTCCTTGGTTGATTACCTTAACTGTTGGAATACCCTTGTTAGTTGGATAAGAGTTACCAAAATTTAAGCTAATCCAGTTTTGATGAATGAATGGGAATCCATCACCAAAATATAATAAATATTCATGTTCACAACCAGAGCACTTAATAGCAGGTGCACCATTAGAATCAGTACCAAAATATACTTTTCTTTCTAGATCTGGATTCTTAGCATCTTGAACAGCATTCTTATTATCAATCTTGATAAATTTAGACCAGTAGTTTCCGATTAATTCTAAGATAGTAAAATCATGATATACATAAGCTTTCTTTGATCTTAGATATTCAACAGTATAACCATCGTTTTCATATTCTTGAATCACTCTAAGATTCTCTTCGCTGTTATTAACAAGACAAGCTTTTACATCATCTGATTTTGCATTACACATATCTTGCAGTGATAAATAATCTAGATAACCAAGCTCATCGTATTTTGAATAAACGTAGACAGGACGGTTATCCCCCTTTAATTTACGATACCCTTCATCATTGTCGAAAATTTTTTCTCTAGGTATTAGAGTAAAAATCATCCCTATAACTATGGATGTAACAGCGAATATTGAAAGAATGGCTTTAATTATTCTTGAAAATATATACTTTCCCATTTTAAAATTTTTCCTCCCTTATTCAATATTCTTTTAAACAGGCAAAGTAGGCAGCGTAGGCCGCCTACTTTAATATTTAGTTTTTCAGTCTTTTGGCTTAATTATTCGCCAGCTTCCCAAGCAGCCTTAGCAGCTTCATATTGTTCTGTAGTTACTAAGTCTTCTTGAAGTTCTAAGCCCTTCCATTTATCTTCACAAGTTGCTAAACTGTAAACCTTTGAGAATGGAACTACGTGAGTTACCTTAACACCCATTGTACCAGTTTGCATTGTTGTTGGGATATATAGAGCGTTAGCTAATAAGTAAGCATCAGCCTTAGCATATGCTTTGTAACGAGCATCTAGATCACCAGTAATAGCATCAGCAGCATCTAGCAATTCTTGATACTTGTCGAAACCTAATTGAGCCTTGATAGCATCATCTGAACCATATTCATCTGGTGCCATAACTTCATCAGTTAAGCCCATAGCATGCATGTAGTAACCTTCAACTGGTGAATAGATGTCACAGAAAGTCTTAGGGTCATTGAAGTCAGGACCCCAACCAGTGAATGTAGAGATATCGAAATCAGCTTCAGCAAAGTTTTCAGTTACATAAGCGATATTCTTAACAGTATTTTCATCTCTCATAACTAATTCAACAACAACTCTACCATCAGTATTAGCTTCGATAGATTGCTTCATAGATAGAGAAGACTTAACTAATCTGTCTGAAGTTTCAATTGTTAGCATATCTAAGTGAATTGGGTTTTCAGCAGTAATTTCGAAACCTAATTCTTCTTCAGCAGCATCTAAGTAAGCAAGAGCTTTTTCCTTGCTCAACCATGGCCATTGACCATCTGCTAAGTTAACTGTTTCACCAGTTAATTCAGCATAAGCTTCTTCGATTAACTTACCATAAGGAGTACCATCACTTGTAGAAACTAGGTTATAAACACTATTGATGTTTCTGATACAAGCCATAGCAACTTCTGGAGCTTGTGTGCTTTCTACATAAGCAGGAACATCATATGCAGCCTTAATAGCTAAACGGAAGTTCTTGTTTAAGATAGCAGCTCTTGTACGTTCTTTTGCAGTTTCATCTGTAGCATAGTTAGTGTTATCGAAAGTAAGACGATTCATATTGAATACTACACCGAATGCACTTGAGTTAGGCAATGTAGTAGAAGTGTAACCAGCATACTTCTTAGCTAAAGCTGTATAAACTTCAGGGTTTGTTGAAGGTAAGCTTGCACTTGCATAAGTATTTTGTTCAAAACCTCTAATACCAGAATATGGATCTGAACCATCATTGTAGATATAAGTTACTGAATCAATCTTAATGTTATCAGCATCCCAATAGTTTTCATTCTTAGTGATAACTGTCTTTGACTTAGAGTCAGCAGCAGTTAATACGAAACCGCCACAATATAAGATTGAATCTGGTGTTAATGAACCAAATGAACAAGAGTTAACATCTGGATTACCTAATTCACAACCATCACCCATAGATTCCAAGAACTTTTCATTAATTGGATAGAAAGGCATATATTCTACTGAAGTATAGAAATAAGGAGTTGGAGTATCAAGAGTATATTCAACTGTGTAGTCGTCTAATGCCTTAACACCAACCTTAGCCCAAGCTTCATCTGAATAATCACCATCTTTTGAATAGTCAGCTAAACCTGAAATTACGCTTAAGTTTTGAACTGTAGCAGACTTGAATTCAGCAACGTGTCTTGCACTTGTTACGAAGTCTTGAGCCTTAACTTCTTCATAAATTTCACCAGAGTTTGTTGACCAGTTAACGCCTTTTCTTAAATGGAATGTCCATACTGAAGCATCTTCATTATGATCCCAGCTTTCAGCGATAGCGCCAACATAATTACCGAATCTGTCCGTTTCAACAAGACCATCAACGAAGTTAACGTTGAATTGAGTATCTTCTTGTAAAGCAGTAGTTACATAGTCTAGTGTATTGATTTCTCTGCTTTCAGGAACAACTAGATTCTTAGTGTCAGATAGTTTTAATGTAGACAAATCAACAGCGCTTGTATCAAATGTTGGTTGATCTTCGCCATCGTCGCCTGTATTATCACTATTATCCTTACCGCATGCAACAAGTGTGAATGCCATAAGAACAGCTAATAATACCATTAATAACTTTTTCATGTGTTTTCCTCCCTTTGCCAATTATTTACATAATTGATAATTCAAATTTTATAGTAAAAAAAATTGATTATCAATAAAATCACTTACATTTCTTTCACTTTTTATGAAAACTTTTTACATTTGTGAAAGCGCTTTGATTTTCTTTATATCAATCTGCGATAAAACGATTGCTAAAAAGATAATCGCACAACCAAATAATTCCCTAGAACTAAGGCTTTCATGAAGAATAAACCATCCTCCCAAAGCTCCAAAGACGCTTTCTAAACAAAGAATCAAAGACGCGACTGTTGGATTGATATGCTTTTGGCATTCAACCTGTAAAGTAATACAAATACTTGAACTAATACAGCCTGTAAAGATAATTGGAACCAAAGATGCCTTAACAGCTCTAAAATCAACAGGCATCTCAAACATAAACATTAGAATAGAAGACATAATAGCACATACGATATATTGAGTTGTACAGAAGATAATACTATCTAGCTTGTCACTGCCACCATCGATTAATAGGATATGTACCGCAAACAAGAATGAACATATCATAGTCATCAAATCACCCTTGTTAATCGCAAAGTCCCCTTTGATACACAAGAAATATAAACCAACAAACTCAAAGAAGACACAAATCCAAGTTTTTAAATTAGTCTTCTTGCCCAAGAAGACTGCCAAGACTGGCACAAGAGCTACATAAGTAGAAGTAATAAAACTTGAATTAGCTGCTGTAGTATAACGTAGTGCTTCTTGTTGAACCAAGTAGGCAATACATGTAATAACTCCCCCAATTATGCCTATCTTGATTGAAAAAGTATTTTCAAGAATTTTCTTATCTTTCTTAAAAGCCAACAAAATAAACATCATTACTACTGAGCAATAGCTTCTAAAAGAATAGAAAGTAAAAGTACCGAGCGATTCTCCACCTAGACTTTGAAAAGAGAATGCTATCCCCCAAATAAACGCAATAAATAATAGAATCAAAGAATATTTAAACTGTTTCATAATCACAATGTTAGCACAAAAAAACAGGTTTTTAACCTGTTTCTATGAGATATCTAAATCATTGAAGATAAAGTACTTTGGACCCTTATATAATCCTGTAGTTGTAACTTCACTTGAGAACTTTATATTCTTAAGAGACTTATAAATATTACCAGATACCGTAAATGAAGTTAGTGGTATATACTTCTCTCCATCAAAATATCTTGCAAGTCTTACCTCACCACCAAAGTAACCAGAACTATCTTCCATTTGAGGAGAAGAGAAGTGTTCAATGATGATATGTGGCTTGTTTAAATAATCATAAGTATCATAATTAGTAATTTCAGCTACATTATAAACACCACTAACCTTCTTAACATTCAAGTAATGACCAAAACGAATATCGCCATAATTATCTACTAATTTACCATCTTTAATAAGTTTCTTAGAGCTTAGGGCAACACCATTATGATCGAAATAAGAAGACTTGAAACAGCCATCAATATTAGCCTTTAAAGTTAGATCAAACTTAGAAGCTACTTCATCACCAACATTAAAATGATTAGTATGTAAGTAAGATGACATATAATCAGAATTGCTTTCAATTGTTCCAACGATCAAATCATTCATCTCACCTTGTAAAAGAATTGGGATATTCTTATCTAAATTAGAAGGTTTAGTTGCTACACTTCTATCCCTTGCTAGTAATAGCCAATTATTAACTTCTTCTGTGATTTCCTTTTCATTTAACTTATTAGACTCATAATACTTATATAATTCAAATTCATCGTTTTCATTTCGCCAAGAAGGAATAATCTCAAACTCAATATTGGTTCTTTCGCTATATTGTCTAATACCCTTTGAATTAAGAAACAAAGTACCAGTCTTTGACACAAAAATTTCAGTTGAATTGATATAACCATCTTCATAGTTATCAGCCTTAAGAATCGCAGCAGCAACCTTATTAGCAACCTTATTCAAATCGAAGTCCTTATTCAAAGTCTTACAAACTTCCTTTTGATCACTAGCTAAAGGATAATAAGCATTTAAAGCCTTCTTTGCCTTTGAAACAGCCGCATTAAGTTTCTTATTTAAAGTCTTCTTGTTATCAGCACTAGTCAATAAAACAGTGCTCTTACCTCTTTTACCCTTTAAATCAACATAAACATTAATGCTGATATTTTCAGTATTAGTAGCTCTATTTAATTCAAGTTTCTTCAAGACAAAGAACAATTCGCTAGACTCTTTATTACTTATGATAATTTCATAATCAGCTATTTTTTCATTAGCTTTTAATACTTCTACAATGTCTTTTTCATTTATCATGATAATTTAGCCTCCGCCTTTAAACATGGACCACCATCTGAGACAAAAACCCATTCCTTATGGCCCTTACCACACATGCCTGCGCCTATAACTTTTCTTTCATTTGAAACCATTGAAATAGAACTCAATAAGTCAACGACATATCCAGAAATTACAACAGGAGCTACTATCTCTCCTGTAAACTTACCATCTTTGATTTCCAAACCATATGAAGCTGTACATTGGATTTGCCAATTCTTAGGATCTTCCATACCATTATTTGTTTGGCATAAGTAATAACCATGTTTAACTGACTTAATCATTGTCTCTAGATTACTATCACCCTTTTCAAAGAAAGTATTAGTCATTCTTGTATAAACCTTACGCTTATAAGACTCTCTTCTACCATTGCCAGTAGGAATAGTATTAAGTTCCATAGCTGATAAACAATCAGAAATACCTGTTTGTAAGATACCATCTTTGATTATGCAAGTAGATTTAGCCTCAACACCATCATCATCAAAGAAATATGAAGCGGCACTAATACAAGAGGCAGCGCCATCATACATATTCACAAGATCACTAGCTACTCTTTTACCTACAAAGTCCTTAGCCTTAGCTCTATTTTTGACAAACATATCCATCTCTACACCATGGCCAAAGGCTTCATGTGCAATTAAACCAGAAATAGATGAATCAGTAATAATTTCATAAGTACCTGGTGTAATTGTCTTGGCGCTTAATAGTCTTAAGGCAATATCAGTACACTCTACACTTAGACTTTCAAGTTCTTCTAAGGCATCCAACGAATTAGTATTAGTGCCACAAGTATAGTTTTGTTGAATGTTGTTATCAACTCTAGTAACCGCACTCAACATCGCATTACACCAATCATATTTTTGGTCAAGACACTTATTGTTAGAAATGAAAATCTTAGAAGTCTCTCTTTTCACAAAAGCAGTAGTCACATTGATGATTCTTGAATCAGTATCATGTGTCTTTTTCTTTAACTTAGTTAAACGATCAAAAATATCCTTATCACTTAAAGGCTTTTCATCTTCTCTTAAATAAGACTCCTCGTGTTTCTCTTCGCTTAACATCTTAATATGGGCAAAATAAGGACTCTTTAATTCAATAGAATTAATCACTGTATCCGCCTTTAATCCCTTAATATCATCACAAGAATATTCACTGTAATGACCATCTTTGTAGACTTTGATGACAAAGCCACATTCATTGTCTAAATCATCAATAGAAGAAGTACTAGTGCTTACCATAATTCTTTTAGTCTTGATGTAGTTTCCTAAGATACTTACATATTCATAAGAATTAGATAATTCCTTTACTAGTCTTTTTCCATCTTTGATTCTTGATTTTAAAAAACTATTTAACATAAAATTTTTCTCCTAATTATTATTATAGTTCAAAAGTATAGTCGATATCCCCATCACTATTTAGTTTTAAGAAATTATGAGCTAGTTTTCTATCGCCCATACCAGCACACTCAATATGATAATCCTCTTCATTACCTTTGATATTTATAATTATGTCACCTTCTTCACTATTGACGGTAAGCTGTTCTATCTTAGAACTTTTAATATAAACATCACCTAAAGTAGTGCTGATATTAGAGATAACCCCTGCAACATTATCTAATTCAACATCATCACTATTGCCTTTGATATAACCTTCCACAAAGTCAACATCCTTAAGCTCAACATAACTGTTACTAGTGATATCTAAGCTATCAAGCTTATCAGATAAGATTAGTTCTACCCTAGCCTTCTTAAACAAAGACTTCTTAGTTTCTTTGATTATCAATGAATCATTTTCTTCATTCACTTCATATAAATCGTTATGTGAAAGATTAAGTTTAAAAGTATCACCTTTTTTAATCAACAGTGTGCTTTTATCAAGTTGAATAATTATCTTTTTCATAAAGGTAGTCCTCCTAAACTCAATATGCTAAAAAATTGTTTTTTCTAACAGTCTTCTAAGTAAGCTTTTAAAACTTTTAAAGTATTATATACACCATCAACATGGCTTCTTTCATAACCATGAGAAGCATAGACGCCAGGTCCAATTAAACCATGTTTAACATCGTATCCTGCCTTTAAGGTAACTTCTACATCAGAACCATAATATGGATAAACATCAATAGCATAATCAGCACCTTCTTTAATAGCCACCTTAACTAGTTTATCGACAATAGTCTTATCATATGGGCCACCTGAGTCTTTAGCACAGATTGAAACCTGCGTTTCAGTGCATTCTAATCCATCACCTACACAACCCATATCAACTGAAATTGCTTCAGTTACATCACTTGGAATATAAGAACCACCATGACCCACTTCTTCATAAACAGTAATCAAGAAATAAACCTTCTTATCTAACTTGATGTTGTTTTCCTTTAAATATGAAGCATAGGCATATAAAGTAGCTACAGACAACTTATCATCTAAGAATCTAGATTTAATATAGCCACTACTTGTAATATGAGCTCTTGGTTCAACACAAACAAAGTCACCTACACTGATACCAAGATTCTTTACATCTTCTTTACTATTAACCTTTTCATCTAAGACGATTTCAATCGTATCGAAAGTTCTCTCTTTGGTGTTCAATTCACGATTAACATGACTAGAAGC
>CAKUTY010000035.1 GCA_934692455.1 uncultured Erysipelotrichaceae bacterium | reverse complement strand
AAATTTCTAAAAATTTTTCTTTGCCCAGGGGCACTGTCCAAAACGCAATTAAAAATCTTACAGACCTAGGTGCTATCAAGTTACAAGCGAAAGGATATAAGGGTACAACATTAACTGAAAAAAACACCAGGATACTTCTAGAGATTATTGGCGTTACTGATTTAGCGGGTATCATGCCCTTCCCTTATTCAAAAAGACATGAGGGTTTGGCAAGCGGATTAACTAAGACTTTAGAAAATAGTGAAATTCCAGTTTATATTGCCTACATGCGAGGTGCTGTAAAAAGAATGAGGATGGTCGAACAGGGACGTTATGATTTTGCGATTGTATCTAAATTGTCTGCTGATCGTTACCTAAAAGATCATGATGATCTACAAATTCTATATAATTTTGGAGAATATTCATATCTGTCTAAACATGTTATTTGTTTCAGTGATGAAAAAGCTACTCAAATAGAAGATGGAATGCGAGTAGGGCTAGACGAAGTATCTGCTGATACTTACGATATTACCGTAAGGTTATGCGAAGGTAAAAAGGTTACTTTTGTCCCAATGGAATATTACCAATCGGTTGAAAAAGTAATTAAAGGCGAATTGGATGCTGTGGTGACAAATGTTGATGAAATCAAGGATAAGGGTATGCCAGCCTGTTATGTTGATATAGATGACTTATGTGAGGGTTATGACAACGAGGCAGTTCTTGTTACCCTGAAGGATTCTTTAATTCCAGATAGCTACTTAAGTGCGTTGATTGATAAAGAAGTTGTTTTGGAAACTCAAAAGTTAGTTTTGGAGAAAAAATTAAGACTTCTTTAATTTTTTAGTAATCTTGTACAAAATAATGTATTATTGAATTAGAAAGAAGGATGAACAAAATGAAAATTGCTTTAATTAACGAATTCTCACAATCAAGTAAGAATCAACAAGTACTAGACGTACTAAAAGAAGTCGTTGAACCAATGGGACACACAGTATTTAATACTGGTATGTCAACTGAAGATGCTAGTTTAACACTAGGCCAACCAGGCTACTTAACTTATTTAAACATTGGTGTTCAAGCTGCATTATTATTAAACTCAAAGGCTGTTGACTTTGTAGTAACAGGTTGTGGTACAGGACAAGGTGCTCTAATGGCATGTAACATGATGCCAGGTGTAGTATGTGGATACTGCATTGATCCAAGCGATGCTTTCCTATACTTACAAATCAACAACGGTAACTGTTTATCATTCCCATTCGCAAAAGGATTTGGTTGGGGTGCTGATGTAAACTTAAAGATTACATTTGAAACTGCATTCTCATCTCCTGCTGGTATGGGTTATCCAAATGAACCAGGCAGAAAAGAGAGTCAAAATCGTAATGCTGCTAAATTATTTGAAACTAAGAAACTAGTTGCTAAGCCGCTAATTGAAGCTTTGAAGTCAATTGATCAAGACTTAGTAAAAAACGCTTTAACTCCTCGTTTCCTAGAATGTTTCTATGCAGGTTGTCAAGACGAAGAAATCAAGGCATATGTTGATTCTTTAGTTAAATAACATGAAAAAAATTTTTGCGATACATACGTCTAATGTTTCATACTATGATCTAAAAGAATTATTCAGCAAATATGGAAACGACATTGAGTACCATAACATCGTTGACGATTCTTTGTTAGATGAAGTGAAAGCTAACGGCCATATTACTCCAGCTATCATTTCAAGAATGTGCACCTATTTCAAGATTGCTCAAGATTTAGGTGCCGACCTTATTTTCAACCAATGTTCATCAGTTGGAGAAGCAGCTGATATTGCCGCAAAATGTGTCGATATTCCTGTTGTTAAGGTTGATGAAGCTATGGCTGAAAAAGCTGTAAGCATTGGTAAAAAAATCGCGGTTATCGCAACCGTTGCCTCTACAGTTGGTCCAAGCACAAGACTTGTTGAAAGAAAGGCTTTAGAAGCTAATAAGGATTGTGTTGTTGATGATATCTTGGTAGATGGAGCACTAGATATTTTGATGAAAGAAAAAAATGTTGAAAAGCACAATAAACTTGTTATTGACGCTATCAATAAGGCTAGTGAAGACCATGATGTAATCTGTTTAGCACAAGGTTCTATGACTACCCTACTTCCTTACTTAAAAGACTGTAAGGTTCCAGTATTAACAAGCCCAGAACTTGGTGTTAAGAAAGCTATTGAAAAAGTTAAAGGACTCTAATAACGAGTCCTTTTCTAATTCCAAAGTATTACAAATAGAATAGCTAATGCACAAAAGCCATAGCCTGTATACAACATCGTCTTTTCTTCTTTGTTGTAGGGTGTAGACTTATCAGGATTATTTGCAATCCTTTTTTGATATTTTAACTTAGTGGCTAAAATTAAACCAAAGCCAACAAGTAGCGCAATAAATTTTAAATTTCTAAGCATTCTTATCCTCCTTAACCAAATGGCTTGTTAAACTCTTATAACAAGTTTCTACATCTTGTTCACTTAAATAATCATTCATTTCTTCTAATACCTTAATCGCATCCTTGTAGTATGCAACCTTAGCATCTGTTTTAAAACCGCTAAAATCAACGCCCTTCTTAAAGAAATAACATACTTCGATAGGTAGTTCACCACATTTATCAGTAATACCCTTAATATGTTTATCAACTGCTTCTTTAGGACCTTTGATTTTAAAACGTTTGTTATCATGCTTAACAATCAAATGTTTATCACTATCTTTACCAGACACTTCCCCAATTGAGTTAATAATGTAACATACAAGAACACCCTTAGTTGTAATAATAGTTACCAGTTCATGAACAGGCACATACTTTTCATTTAAATAAGAATTAAAAACAATACGATTAGCACCGATTCTATTTTTAATATAAGAACTAACAGATGCATCGTGTTTTACCGAGAACTTATAGTAGTACTCAAAAAAATTAGAATAAATATGCTTATAAAACTTATGTTTATACTGATTTTGATAAAACCTTATCGCATTTACAAGCCACATCAAGACTACAGCGGCGCATAATCCATAAATAATTGTTTCCATATATAAATATCCTCACTATATTATTTAATCACAAATATACAAAATTTTATATTCTCTAAACAATTCTTCATACTTTTTTGTAGCTTTTTCATCACTTACAACAATATCGATATCATTTAATGAGGCAAAACTATTAAACATAATCTTATCAAATTTGGTATGATCTAATACTACACATACTTTTTTACTATGTTTAATAATTTCACTTTTTACTTGCCCTTCATAATAATCATTATTTGTAAGACCAGCTTTATCATCAAAGCCAACAGTTGAAATAAATGAAATATTAAAATTGTAATTTAATTTTGAAACATCAAAGACAAAACTCTTAATATCATTTCGATATTCGCCACCCATTAAAATAACTTTAATATCATTTCTATTTTCTAACTCTTTTAGTGCTAATAAGGAATGGGTAATAATAGTAAGATTCTTTTTATCTTTGATATAAGGAATAATTTGACAAGCCGTGGTTCCCGAATCAATAAAGATAACATCATTATTACTTATTAAACTAGAAGCTAATTCGCCAACTTCTTTTTTTGCCTCTAAAGAATTAACTTCTCGATAAGCTATATCGATAACCCCATTTTCTTCATTATAGATAACACCACCATAGACCTTCTTGACATTACCCTTATCTTCCAATTCTTTTAAATCCCTTCTTAAAGTTTGGATAGAAATGTCAAAAGCATCTAGAAGTTCTTCTATCGTAACCGACTTCTTTTCTTTAATGAAATTCTCAATTTCTAATAAACGATCGTACTTCATATTTAAATTTTATCAAAAATTACTCAAAAGTTGTTAATAATATTATCAAATTGCGTTATCATATAGTTGATTTAAGGAGACAAAAGATGAAATATTTAGATTTTGACCAAAAAAGACCTTTAGATTTAATTCTAATGGGTCGTATCGCAATTGACTTTAATCCTGCAGTTACTGAAGATTTTAAGCCTCTTAAAAATGTGCATTACTTTGAAAAGTATGTTGGAGGCTCACCTGCTAATATTGCGTGTGGTATTACTAAGCATGGTTTGAAGGCTGGCTTTATTGCCAAAGTATCTGATGACCAATTTGGCGATTTCGTTACCGACTATTTTAATGAACACGGTATCGATACAAGCCACGTTACAAGATGTACTAATGGTGAAAAGCTAGGTTTAACATTTACTGAAATGTTATCTAGTAAAGAAAGTAATATCCTAATGTACCGTAATAAGATTGCCGATTTACAATTAAGTGTTGATGACATTGATGAAGACTATATCAAGAGCGGTAAAGCCTTATTAATCTCAGGTACTGCCCTAGCAGAAAGTCCAAGTAGAGAAGCAGTTCTAAAGGCTATGATGTTAGCTAAAAAAGTAAATACACCTATAATCTTTGACATTGACTATAGAGCATACAACTGGAAAAACTTTGATGAAATTTCAATTTACTATTCAATGGTAGCTAAGGAAGCGGATATCATCATGGGTTCACGTGAAGAATTTGATTTAACTGAAAAGTTAATTAAAGAAGGTATGGATGATAAACAATCAGCCGCTTATTGGCAAGGACAAAATGCCAAGGTTGTAGTAATCAAACATGGTATGCAAGGTTCAACAGCTTACTTAAATAATGGTGAGAGCTATTCAATTAAACCATTCCCTGTTAAATCAAGAAAAGGCTTTGGCGGCGGTGATGGTTATGCCTCTGGCTTCTTATATGGTATTTATAATGAATGGCCAATGTTGGAATGCCTAGAATTTGGTAGTGCCGAAGCTAGTATGATGGTTAGAAGTAATAACTGTTCAGATGATTTACCAACAACTGAACAAGTTAAAGAATTTATTAAACAAACAAAAGAAGAATATGGCGAAATGATCGCTAGAATCTAGGAGATTATTATGGCAAGAGATTTTTATATACCTAAACACATTATAAGTGGTGAGAATGCACTAGAGAGTGCTGACTTAAAATTAGGCAAAAAAGCATTAATTGTAACTGACCCTATGATGGTTAAACTTGGTAATGTCACTAAGGTTGAAGCTGCTTTAGATAAACAAAATGTTGAACATGAAGTATTTGATGGTATTACTGGTGAGCCAACTGATGTCATGGTCAGAGCTGGTGTAAACAAATACATGGAAGCCAATTGTGATTTCATGATTGCGATTGGTGGTGGTTCTCCTATCGATACTATGAAAGCCATTGGTACTATGGTTGCAGGTAACAAGGATATCGATGATTATATGGGTGTCGCAATCACAGCACCAACACCAACACTAGTAGCTATTCCAACAACTGCTGGAACGGGTTCTGAAGCTACTCAATTCACAATCATCAACAATACTAAAGAAAATATTAAGATGCTACTAAGTGGTAAAGTATTAATTCCTTCACTAGCTATTATTGATCCTCAATTCACTCTAAGTGCTCCAAAAAGTGTCACAGCCGCTACTGGCTTAGACGCTTTATGCCATGCAGTTGAATCTTATACATCTAAAAAAGCACAGGCTCTTTCAAAATCATTTTCTGTATCTGCAGTAAAAAGAATTCTAAAATACTTACCTGTATGTTATGAAAATGGTAGTGATATTAAAGCACGTGAAGAAATGTCACTCGCTGCCCTTGAAGCAGGTATTGCCTTCAACAATGCATCAGTAACAATTATTCATGGCATGTCTCGTCCAATTGGCGCCCTATATCATGTTCCTCATGGTCTAAGTAATGCGATGTTAATTAAAGAATGTTTCTCATTCGCTCTAGATGGTGCTTATAAAGAATTTGGTGACTTAGCTAAGGAAACAGGAGTTGCCCTACAAAGTGATGATGACAAAGTGGCAGCTGAAAAGATGCTAGATGCTATCAATAATCTAGTTTCTATTTGTAAAGTAAGCACCCTACAAGAATTTGGTGTTAATAAAGAAGATTTCATCAACAACATCCCTAAGATGGCTAAAGATGCCATTGATTCAGGTTCTCCTGCTAATACACTTAAAACTTGTACTAAAGAAGATTTAGAAGCTATTTACTTAAAAGTAATTAATGCTTAGTAAAAAAATGCCAATCGGCATTTTTTTACTTCTTAAACTTTTTAATTAAGGCAGGCAATATCAACATTGCTGCGTTTGCAATCACCATAAACCATACATACACTGTAGCATTTTGATAAGTATATGGAACTACATCCTCTAAGGCACTATAATCACCATGATTTACCCAATTGCATACAAGAAGATATTCATATAACATCGCTAAAGATACTAGTACTAATGAGATACTATTGGCAAAATAATAATTTTCATTTTTTCTAACAATCATCACAAAACCAACAAAAGCACTAATAGCACTCAATACACCAAAAATTAACCACATATCTATTCCTTTCAATATTAGAACACTTAATCCATATTATTCTGGATTACATTTACATAATATCATTTCAGCATTACTAACAACAGGTCTCCATGGTTCTAAATTATAAGGATTTTTATTTCTACCAGCATAATTAATATGACAATAGAATTGATTTTCCATAGATGTTGTGTTTGTCCAATTTGAATCATTAGAAAAAGTATTCTTTAATAATTTCCAAGCTTGAGATGATCTATACATTTGTTGATTCGCCTCATCTTCGTTTACATCAAAATCAAATAAATAGCTCTTCCAATAAACTTGTAATGTAACTCCATCAGATCTATTTGCCCATTTAACACTGCTGAAATAGTCGTAAAATCCTGTTTTTATTGCTCTTGTTTCGACTATATCGCCCTGATGTTTGGCTATTAGTTCCGTTGGAACGGTTTGTTTTCCATAATTATTTACAAATAAATCATATAATTGTTCAAACTCAGAATACTTCATTTCTGAAAAACATTCATCATATAATACTTCCTTAATTAAGGCTTCATCATATTCTGTATCCTCAGCTGAAATAGCACAAAAAGGACACATAACTAATAGCAAAGATGTCATAATAACAATTAATTTTTTCATACATTTTTTCCTCTCGCTTAATTCATATCATATATATTTAAATAATTAATAATTGTATTAAACAATCATATATAAGTTGATTTTTAAAACTAATTAAATAGCTCATATTTGTTTATACAAATGTAAAATGATTTAGTTTTATTTATTCTTTAACAAATTCAGTATAAGCATTTGTGCTATGATAATCGCAATTTGAACAATCCAAAACAACAGTTACTCCATATTCAACATATTTAACCCCGTCTCTATATTCGAAGTTTCCAGTTTTTGTTCTAGTAACATTTTTATTTAGGTGTCCACCGCATTTCATACATATACCAACAAAAGCTCTTTCATTAGCATAAACATTTGAAACAAATAAAAACAACAAACTTGCAGTAACAAAGAACATAAATACTCTTTTCAATATTATCTACCTCCTAGTGAATAGATTGATTTTATACAACAAAAAATGACTATAATAAATAAAAATCAGCGTACATATAAAGTAAAGAGAAGAATAGTTTTTATATACATAAGCGTTTTGAATAAATTATATATGCCTTTTATTCGCTTTTATTTTAACTATTGATTGTGTTTAAGTCAAATGATAGTTGAGCTGATTGTTGTTATTTGCTTTATACGATAACTGTAGTTACAATTTTAGACATTCTAATATATTGACTACTTCATACGAAGAACAATTATCATTATAGGAGATAGTGGACATATATAGTAAATTAATGCAATCCAAATTTCTTTTCAATAACAAAAAGAAGGAGTTAAACTCCCTCAATTTAGATAACAATATTAACCATCTTATTCTTGATGACAAAGTGTTTCTTAATCTCTTTACCATCAATGAACTTAATGACATTTTCTTGTTTTAAAGCTTCGACGTAGATCGTTTCATCATCTGCGTCAGCTTCAATATTAAACTTAGCTCTTACCTTGCCATTAACCTGTACAACAATTTCTTTTTCAGCTTGAACTAACTTAGACTCATCACATGTTGGCCATGCTCTATAAGCTAAATCATTTTTACCCGTTAAGATTTCATACATTTCATTACACAAATGTGGAGCCCAAGGTGACAATAATTGGACAAAGTTAACAAGATATTCTTTATATACCTTGCCCACCTTATAACATTCATTCACAAAAATCATCATTTGTGAAATTGCTGTATTTAAAGCTAACTTTTCAATATCATCAGATACCTTCTTAACTGTAAAGTTATAAACATAATCTAGAGTTCCATCATTTTCTTCTGCAATCATGTCATTATTAGTAACTAGACGATAAACTCTTTCAAGCCATCTATGAGCACCCTCTAAGCCTTGAGTAGACCAAGGTTTATCAGCCTCTAGAGGTCCCATAAACATTTCATATAGTCTTAAAGTATCAGCGCCATATTGTTCTACTACATCACTTGGATTAACAACATATTCAGGGAAACGCTTACCCATCTTAATACCATTAGAACCTAGGATATAACCTTGGTGAACTAACTTCTTAAATGGTTCCGCTACCGGTACAATACCCTCATTATGTAAGAAATTATTCCACATTCTTGAATACAATAAGTGGCCAACCGCATGCTCAGGACCACCAATATATAAGTCTACTGGAAGCCAATGTTCCATCAACTTCTTATCACATAATTCCTTATCATTATGTGGATCAATATAACGAATGAAATACCAAGAAGAACCAGCAGAACCAGGCATTGTTGAAGTTTCTCTTTTGCCCTTCTTACCATGATATGTAACATTTACCCAATCAGTTGCCTTATCAAGTGGTGCACCAGTCTTACTTGGACCATAATCCTCAAGTTCAGGTAGAATCAAAGGTAAATCTTTATCATCAAGAACACCAATAGTACCATCTTCATAGTGAATTACCGGAATTGGTTCACCCCAATATCTTTGTCTTGCGAAAATCCATTCTCTAATACGATAATTAACTTTCTTCTTACCGATATTCTTTTCCTCTAAGTAAGCAATCATCTTATCAATCGCATCTTGCTTATTTAAACCATCAAGGAAACCTGAATTAATATGAAGTCCATCACCAGAATAAGCCTCATTTGTGATATCCCCACCATCAATTACTTGAATAATATCGATACCAAACTTCTTGGCAAAGGCATAGTCTCTTTCATCATGAGCAGGAACCGCCATAATAGCACCAGTACCATATGTCATTAAAACATAGTCTGAAATCCAAATAGGAATCTTCTTATCATTAACTGGATTAATCGCATAAGCACCAGTAAACACACCAGTCTTATCCTTATTTAATTCAGTTCTTTCCATCTCAGACTTAGAAGCACATTCCTTTTGATACTTAGCTACTTCATCCTTCTTATCAGCAGTAGTAATCTTTGCAACCAAAGGATGCTCAGGAGACAATACACAATATGTAGCACCAAATAAAGTATCACATCTTGTAGTAAAGACAGTGAAATCTTCATCACAATCAGCTACCTTAAACTTAACTTCAGCACCAATAGACTTACCAATCCAGTTTCTTTGCATCTCCTTAGTAGACTCTGGCCAATCAAGACTATCTAGATTATCCAACAATTGTTCCGCAAAAGCTGGAATATCCATAATCCATTGTTTCATATTCTTTCTAACAACAGGATAACCACCTCTTTCAGACTTACCATCAATTACCTCATCATTAGCCAAAACTGTACCCAATTCTTCACACCAGTTAACTGGCATTTCAACACATCTTGCATATCCCTTCTTGAACAATTGAATAAAAATCCATTGAGTCCACTTATAGAATTCAGGATCACTAGTAGAAGTCTTCTTAGTCCAATCATATGAAAAACCAAGACCCTTTAATTGATCAATAAAATGATCAATATTTCTATTAGTAAAACCAGCTGGATGATTACCAGTAGAAATGGCATATTGTTCAGCAGGCAAACCAAAAGAATCAAAACCCATTGGATGAAGTACATTAAAACCCTTCATTCTCTTATATCTTGCGATAATATCGGTTGCAGTATAACCTTCAGGATGTCCTGCATGTAAACCTACACCACTTGGATATGGGAACATATCCAAAACATAATACTTAGGCTTAGTAAAGTCGTAAACATCTGTTTCAAAAGTCTTATTATCGTCCCAGAACTTTTGCCACTTCTTATCAATTGTTTTGAAATCAAATACTGACATTATAAATCTCCCCCTCAAAATAAAAAAGGTGAACCAAGGGCGCAAACGCGCGGTACCACCTTTGTTTGTAACTTAAACTCTTAACGCGAGCTACGATTAATCCTTTTTGCCAAACAAGTTCAACTTATTCTTAATTGTTTTCCACCACCCAACAACTCTCTATCTAAGAAATACATTTACTACTTTTGACGATTACATAACAATAATATGCTTTTTTTAAATTTTAATCAATCATATAATAGTTAGGCGAGGAAAATTAAATGAATTGGTATAATAATGCAACTTTTTATCACATTTATCCTTTAGGATTAACTGGGGCTCCTAAGATAAATGATTATAGTGAAACTACACACAGACTAAAGACCCTACTACCTTGGATTGACCATATTAAAAATTTAGGCTTTACAGCTTTATATATTGGTCCCCTATTTAAATCAGTAGGACATGGTTATGAGACGACTGATTATAAACAAATAGACAACAGACTTGGTGACAACAATGATTTAAAAGATTTTGTAGCATATTGTCACAAAAACGATATTAAAGTTATCTTAGATGCAGTATTCAATCATACAGGAAGAGACTTTTTTGCGTTTAAAGATATTCTAGAAAACAGAGAAAACTCAAAGTATCGTTATTGGTACAACATCGACTTTAATGGTAACAATTCTTATAACGATGGCTTCTACTACCAAAACTGGGCAGGATATGACCTACTTGTTAAGTTAAATGTTAAAAACCCCGATGTCTACAACTATCTATTTGAAGTTGTTAAATATTGGGTAGATGAATTCGATATCGATGGACTAAGACTTGATGCTGCCAATGTCTTAGATAAAGACTTCTTAAGAATGTTAAGAAGCTATACAAATAATCTTAAAGAAGACTTCTATTTAATGGGAGAAGTAATGTTTGAGGAATATGGACCATTTTTAGGTGATAATATGCTTCATTCAGTTACTAATTTTAATCTTGAAAAAGCTTTATATTCGGGATGTAACGATCATAACTTCTTTGAGATTGCTCATACAGTTAATAGATTATCTAAGTATATGCATCTATATAACTTTGTAGACAATCATGATATTGAAAGAATTGTCACTAAATTAAATGATAAGAGAAACTTCTTACCTGTTCACATTATGTTATATACACTACCTGGAGTACCTTCTATCTATTATGGTAGCGAATTTGGTATTGAAGGTCATAAGTATCGTGGTGGATCTGACGATGAGATTAG
>CAKUTY010000034.1 GCA_934692455.1 uncultured Erysipelotrichaceae bacterium | reverse complement strand
GGGTAAGATTGTGTCGGAAGAATTCTTTAATAGAAAGACAATTTTAAGAGCTAAGAATCATGATAATAAGAATGAGGAAAAGTTTGAGAAGAAGTTTGCGAATGAATATATTACAGAAATGTTGATTAGAAAAGAATATGCCAAAGTATTAAATGATTATCCTAACGCTAGAAGAAATGAATTGATTGGTAGAACACTATCTAGTGTTTATGAATCATTTATTGAAGAAGACTTATTAACAGTTGTTAGAAAGAATAGGAAGTGCACTATCAACTTTATTAGGATGAAGATTGAAAGTGATAATCGTGTTAAAGAAGTATTGAAGGATGAGTTGTTTTAAGGAGAATGCATGAGAGATTTTAAGGAAATTAGTAATATGGTGGCAGATAGTAAGAAAAGAGCATATCAGATGGTCAATAGAGAAATGATTTTGATGTAGTATCAAATCGGTCAAATAATCAGTGAGAAGTCAGAAGACTTTGTGGATGGTTTGAGTGAATTTTTAAGAAGAAATTATTCTGGATCAAAAAGTTTTAACGAAAGAAACCTTAATAATATGAAACAATTTTATGAACTATATAAAGATAGTAAGATTGTGGAAAAGGCATTGGTGAACTTGAACTGGCCTATGAATTTGGTGCTAATGTCTGGGTGTAAATCTATGGAAGAACGCATGTTCTATGTAGATATGTGCCTTGAGGAACAATTGAACGAAGAAGAGTTAGAAGGCCGTATAAAGTAAAATTTTTATAAAAAATATGTGGAGTCAAAGAAGAAAGTTGATTCATCATTTGATGAAATAAGAAAGATAGTTGATAAGGCATTATCTGATGATATCTTGCTTGAGTATATAAACGAACAAGAACAAGAAATAGAAGAAGGAGTAAAGGATTCTATTGTTGATGATTTAAAAGATTATATTTTAAATAATGATAAAAATGTATCTCTCTTTGGTGAAAAATATAAAACAGATTTTGATAATTTAGTAGATCTCTTATTTCTAAATAAGGAACTATCTTGTTTTATGGCTTTGGATGTTGAGATTGGAAAATATAAACAAGAATATCTAAATAAGATGAAAATCAATTTAGAATATCTAGATAATTATTTTAATAAGACTAAAGAAAATCCTAGTGTTGGCATTGTTATTTGTATAGATGATGATACTGAAGATGTTAAATATTTATATAATCGAGATTTATCAGCTTCGTTATTTGTGAAATATGATTCAGGATTATTGGATAAAGAACTTCTTTTAGATAAGTTAAAACAATATAAGAAATTGTTGTAAGAATGATTTATACACTTACCGCCACTTTAATTTTGATTATAACGATTAAAACGGCGGAAACTGGTAAAAATCATTAAAATCCGCCGAACAAGTAATAAAGTATACAACGTCAATTAACTAGTTCTTTGATTATCGTACAAACAAGGACTATAATACTGAATAAAATTGAAAGGAATTGCTTATTATGATTAAAAGAATTATAGATTTATTGATAGATATTATATATAAGGCACATGCTTATTTGTTGACATTAAATGATTCATATGAAGCTTATTTAAGTGATAAGGAACTACATTTTCTAATAATAGGAATAATGGGTGTTTTGATGTTGATGGTGTTCTATCCATTGTTTAAGTGGCTGACTAAAAAACATTTGGAGATACTAATTGCTTGGTTTTATGTGTTTACTATCTTAGTAGTAATCACTTTTGCGATAGAGATTGCTCAATGGTACTCAAATAGCGGTGTTATGGAATTTAGAGATATTGTGGCTGGTCTTGCTGGGTATTTCTTGATGTCGTTTGTGTTTATAGTTATTGTGAGAATTGTTGAATTAATTAAAAAGAGCCATAACTTTTAGCTATGGCTCATACTTAATAATTTAATAGGATCTCCTTCATAAGTATCACATCCTTTCAAATCAGCTAATGTACTCTCATTCAACGCTGATTGGATTGAATGAGAACTAATTTAATTCTAGTAGAATCTCCTTCATACAAGTTCTCCTCTTTACACTTTTAATATACCAATTTTAAATAAAATGAGTAGTCTATTTTTTAAAATTTTTTTATGAGATAATAAATATGTTGGGTATTTAGTTCTCATAAATAGGATATTTGTTACAAAGGGTAACAACTTTTTCTCTTATATTATCAATAATATTTTCATAGTCAGTAACAGTTTGATAGATAAGATCAGCGATTATTTCCATGTCTTCTTCTTTCATTCCTCTACTAGTTATAGCTGCTGTTCCAATTCTTACGCCACTTGTCACAAAAGGACTTCTAGGATCATTTGGAATAGCATTTTTATTTAAAGTGATATAGACATTGTCACATCTAGCTTGTAATTCTTTTCCTGTGATACCAAAGTTTGTTAAGTCTAATAGTAACAAATGATTGTCAGTACCACCTGTTACCATGTTGAAACCTTTGTTTCTTAAAGTTTCAGCAAGAGCTTTACAGTTTTTAACTATTTGAGCTTGATATTCTTTAAAAGAAGGATCTAGTGCTTCTTTAAAGGCTACAGCTTTACCTGCAATAACATGTTCAAGTGGTCCTCCTTGAGTTCCAGGGAAGATAGCTTTATTGAAATTGAACTTTTCATTGATTTCGTTATTTGAAAGAATTACACCACCTCTTGGTCCTCTTAATGTTTTGTGAGTTGTAGTGGTTACCACATCAGCATATGGGAAAGGACTAGGGTGTAGGCCTGCGGCAACAAGTCCTGCAATGTGGGCCATGTCTACCATTAAATAGGCGCCTACTTCGTCTGCTATTTCTCTAAACTTTTTAAAGTCAATGATTCTAGGATAGGCACTAGCTCCACCAATTATTAATTTTGGTTTGTGTTTTTTGGCTAGTTCTAGGATATTGTCATAATCAATATAACCATTTTCATCTACACCATAAGGTACGCAATTGAAGTATTTGCCTGAGAAATTTACAGGGCTACCATGGCTTAAATGTCCACCTGCATCTAGGCTCATGCCCATGTATGTATCACCAGGATTTAACATAGCGAAAAAGACAGCCATATTAGCTTGAGCACCTGAATGCGGTTGAACGTTTGCGTATTCACAACCAAATAGTTTTTTGACTCTTTCAATCGCAATGTTTTCAACAACATCAACGTTTTCGCAACCACCATAGTATCTTTTACTAGGATATCCTTCAGCATACTTGTTAGTAAGCACTGATCCCATAGCATATAGTACGGTTGGTGATACGATGTTTTCTGAGGCAATTAGTTCGATGTTTCTATTTTGTCTAGCATATTCATCTTTGATTGCCTGTCCAACTTCTTCGTCTTCTTGATATACAAGATTCATCATTTCTTCGATCATTTGGATATCCTCCTTATAATATTATTTGTATGTTAATCTAAAGCCCTGTCCATATACCGATTGAACATGTGTTGTGATGACGAAGGCTTGTTGATCGACTTTTTCTAATATTTCAAGTAAATCTGAGTATTCTCTTTTATCTATTATTACCATCAACATTTTGCGTTTTTCTAGAGTGTAGCCACCTTGTACATTAAAGATGCTGACGCCTCTATCTAGTTCATTAAAAATTTCTTGTTTAAGTTCTTCCCATTTAGATGAGATGATTTCAACTTGTAGCGAGTCATCACCATGGGCAGTTTCAATCTTGTTGATTACCATAGAAGTTAGGATAACAGAAATTAGACCGTTTAATAGTGCTTCTAGTGGGTAGTTCATAAGGCCTAGTAAACAAGTAAGGGCGTCGGTCATGAAGATGAATTTACTTGTTTCGATGCCTGTGAAGTGGTTTAGCACAAGGGGTGGAATGTCCATACCGCCTGTTGAGGCACCACTTCTTATTACGATACCTATACCGATACCAGCTATTAATCCTGAGTAGATACTAGCTAGTAGTGTTGGTATTTCTAGTGGTATTGGGAATAGTGATAGTATGTCAATGAATATTGGGTAAAGAATAGATGATAGTGTTGTTTTTACCGCAAATTCTTTGCCAAGTATTAGCCATCCTACTAGGAATAGTCCGATTACTAGAAAGTTAATAATAAACTTTTGGGAGAATGGTACTATTGGGGCAATGGCTACGGCAACACCGGCAACACCTCCTGTTAGGATGTTGAATGGTAGTATGAAGTATGAAACACTGACTGCCAATAGGAAGTTTCCTAGGGCAATGATAAAAAAGTCTTTTAATATTTTCTTTCGCATAGATATATTGTACTCTTTTGGGAAATAAAATATAAAGACTTATGATTGTTAAAGAAGGGATAAAATGAGGACTTTTTTCATTTAAACATGTAGCTATATTTTTTTCTTTGAGCCATTAGAACATCATATATTCTTTCTTTTATGGCGCCATCATAATATGGCTCGTTGTTTAAAATGTTGATAAGATCGTTTCTATTCCAAGTGAATTTAATTAAAGAATCATCTACTATTTCTAGTTGTTCGTCAAAATCAGTAGAGATAGTTTTTGATCTAACTTTTTTCATCAATTGGAATATATCCTTGTTTAGTGGGTAGTCCATTATAGTGTCTGATAATAGGCAAGCACCATTGTCAAAGATTGGACAGTAATCGTAGGTGTCATCTTTTTTTCTTATTACCGCAAGATTGTGCATGTGTCTATCTTCATTAAGAAATAAAGCGTCGATAGTTAGTATTTTAGATAGATATTTATCGAAATCTTGGAGGTTTGTTAATAATTTGATGTTGTTGATGATGAAGTCTTTTCTTTTGTTTAAGTCGCTAATTTTAAAAATGCTTTGGTATAAGCTTTGACCATATCTGCTTTTAAAGAGTCTTTCTAGAGTAATTAAAGATTCATCTTCTTTTAAGAAGTTTGTGCTTCTACAACCATTGTAGATAGTATCTCCGTATCTGATTTGTTCAGTATCATAGAGTACATATTCATCTTCATTTAAATTAGAGAATACTAAAAGTTTAGAAACAACATATTCTGCTAATCCTTCATAGCCACAGTAATCAGCCTTGTACCAAGTGTCTTCTTTTTGCCACTTTAGTTGATTGCCTTTTGATGATTTTCGATTATCTTGGTATATTTCTTGATCAAATAAGTCAATCATTGTTGATTCCTCCGTATTCTATTTTTATCCAAAAATTGTCTTCAGCCATTCTTCCTTGTGTTTTTTCAATTATCATAAAAGGATCATAAAAAGGAAGGTCTAATTCTCTTAGCATGAGCTTTAATTTATCTCTTTCTTCAGGAAAACATCTACTTTTTAAGAATTCAATATAGTCATCATAGTTTGGGCTATTGTTAGTGCCGAATGCACGTTTATAAATATCTTTGGTAAAGTTTTTTATTTTTATGATTCTATTGATTTCATCAACATCTATTAATGTGCATAGCGTGGCATTTTCATAGTATTTTAATCTTACTGTGAAGTTTGAAGCGAATGCTGGGATTTTAAATTCTTCTATTAAATTATTATTGTTGTTTAGCATTTCATAAATAGTGTTTATGGTTCCGTATACTTGCTCACTCTTTTCCCATCTTTCTATCGTTTTGTTGCTGACGCAACAAAAGTTTGCAAATTCGTTTTGCGTTAGATTTAATTTTTTTCTTAACTGTTTAATGTCTTTCCCTGATAATTTTTCTCTAATTGCAAATTTCATGTTGTTTCCTTGTTTAAATTATACACATAAACAGACAAAATGAGGACTTTTTTATCGAAAAAACCCTCAAAATGTCTCTTTTAGGGTAATTATTAACATTGTAAGCGTTATCCCTTGAAAACGGCTTTTATTGTGTGTTTGTGTAAACTATATGATAAGTTTACTTGTTATAATAAAAAGGAAAAGAGAGGGACAATTAAATGATTAGTTATACTTATGTGATTAAAGATGAAAATGGTATGCACGCACGTCCTGCTGCTATGTTTGCACAAGGATGCAGTAATTTCAATAGTACAGTTTCTTTGACTGCTAATGGAAAGACTGTTGATGCGAAGAATGTGACTGCTATTTTATCTCTTGGTTGTAAACAAAATGATGAGATTAAGATTGATATCGATGGTGATGATGAGAATGCATGTTTCGATAAGGTAATGCATGTCTTAGATACAAAGTTCAATCGTTTAGATACAATGCGTCCATTGAAGGTAGCTTTCTTCGGTGCTAAGGACTATGATAAGACTTTCTTCGTTGAACTATCAAAGGATAAGGGTCCTGGTACTTATAATGTAGATATCACTTATTTTGATGTTCGTTTGACAAAAGAAACTGTTTCTTTGGCAAAGGGCTATGAGGCAGTTTGCATTTTCGTTAATGATGAATGTGGCGAAGATGTTGTTAGAAAATTATATGAATATGATGTTAACTTAGTTTTATTAAGATGTGCTGGTTTCAATAATGTTGATATCAAGACATGTAATGAATTAGGTATTACTGTATTAAGAGTTCCTGCTTATTCACCTTATGCGGTTGCTGAACATGGTATGGCTATTTTACAAATGGCTAATAGAAGACTTCATAAGGCTTATAACAAGATTAAGGATAATAACTTCGATTTAACTGGTTTATTGGGTATGGACTTACATAACAAGGTTGCTGGTATTATTGGTACTGGTAAGATTGGCGTTTGTATGGCTAATATCTGTAAGGGTTATGGTATGAAGGTTATTGGTTGGGATGCTTATCCTAATAAACAATTAGAAGAGAGTGGTTTGTTAACTTATGTTTCTAAGGAAGAATTGTTTAAGAAGTCAGATTTAATTTCTCTTCATGCTCCATTAATTATGGGAGAAGGTGGTACTTATCACTTGATTAATAAAGAATCAATCGATATGATGAAGCCTACTGCGATGTTAGTTAATACTGCAAGAGGTGGTTTGATTAATGCGGAAGATTTAATCGACGCTTTAAAGGCTGGTAAGTTCCATGCGGTTGCACTAGATGTTTATGAGGGTGAGGATACAAATGTTTATACTGACTTATCTGATGATATCGTTACAAATGATATTACTGGTAGATTGTTGATGTTCCCTCAAGTGGTAATTACTTCACATCAAGCATTCTTCACTCGTGAAGCATTACAAGCTATCGCTACTCGTACAATGGAAAATGCTCGTAACTATGTAGAACATAAGGATTTTGGTCCTGCTCAAGTTAAGTAGTTAGATAATTTAATTAAATTAAACAAAGGATTGGGGTTAACCTGATCCTTTTTATATAATGTGGTCAAGAGGAATGTATATGGAAAAAAGAGATGATTTAATTAAAAAATTGGAATTAACTAGGTATTACTTAGAGGTTCTTAAGAAAGAAATGAATGAAAAAATAGATCTTAGTATGGGGATTGTTAATGCGTATATAGAGGTGTATGAAGATGGTAAGCAACTAGACAGTGATGCAGAACTGGTTAAAACTTTGGATTTACCGAATGAGGTTGGTGAGATGGTGATGGATATGGCTAATATGTCGGTAAAGATGTTTAAAACCATACATGATTTGTCGGCTGTTGATGATGATTATGATATTTGGAATGAAACGTTCTAGTGTAATGCTTGAGCTTTTTATTTATGATATAATCGGTATATACCGGAAATAAAGGAGATAATATGCCACGTCCTAAAAGATGTAGAAGAATATGTAGTGAACCTTTAAATAGTGTGTTTTATCCAAATGTAGATAATGATTTAGAAGGAATCAGTTTAACACTTGATGAGTATGAAGTAATTAGACTTGTTGATTTAGAAGGTTATAGTCATTTAGATTGTGCTAAGCAAATGGATATATCTAGGTCTACAGTACAGGAGATTTATGAGAGTGCTAGAGGAAAGATTGCGTCTTTTATTGTTTATGGTAGAAAGCTATATATTAGGGGTGGTAATTATCAAGTATGTGGTTGTAGTGAGAAGAAAGAAGGAAGAATTATGAAGATTGCGGTAACTTATGAGAATGGAATGGTGTTTGGGCATTTTGGCCATACTGCTGAGTTTAAGATTTATGATGTGGTTGATGGTAAGGTTGTAAGTAGTGAGGTAGTTGATACTAATGGCAGTGGTCATGGTGCTTTGGCTGGTTTTCTTATGCAAAGGGGTGTTGATACTTTGATTTGTGGTGGCATTGGTGGTGGTGCTATTAATGCGCTTGGTAATGCTGGTATTAAGGTATATGGTGGTGTTAGTGGTGATGTTGATACTGTAGTTAATGATTTTATATTGGGTAGATTAAATTATAATCCTGATGTACATTGTGATCATCATCATGAAGGTGAAGAACATAAGTGTGGTCATAATTGTGGAAAATGATGTGAAATTAATAAGTTTAATTTTATTACGACTATAATAAAGTCATGAGTGAGAATATTTTTGGTTTAACAATTACTGATGACAAGGAATTGGATGAGGCACAGTGTCAGCATCTATTGAGTGAGAATAGAAAGTATCAAGAGGTCATGCTAGAGTATCGTTGTGCTCTTAAGGTTATTGTGACTCGTCTTGAGAATCTAGATGAGGAGTTCTCTTTAAGGCATGATCGTAATCCAATTGAGAATATTAAGAGTAGATTAAAATCTCCAACTAGTATCATGAATAAGATGAAGAAGTTGAATTTACCTTTTGATTTCGCTTCAATGAGTGCCAATATTTTGGATGTTGCTGGGGTTAGAGTTGTCTGTTCTTTTGAAGAAGATGTTTATTTCTTAGCTAAGTGTTTAAAGGCTCAAAGTGATATAGAGGTTATGGTGGAGAAGGACTATATCGCTCATCCTAAGGAGAATGGTTATCGTAGTTTACATTTAACGGTTAAGGTTCCTATTTATTTAGCTGGTAAGGAAGTAAAGGTTCCAGTAGAAATACAACTTCGTACTATTGCGATGGATTTCTGGGCAAGTCTTGAGCATAATATTCGTTATAAGAAGGATCTTCCAAAAAATGAGATAGTGGAGACGGAGTTAAAGGAATGTGCTTTGTCTACGAGAGATTTGGATAAGAAGATGGAAAGACTTCTTCATTTGATTGAGAAGTATAAGAAGAAATAAGTGGCTGTTATTATTATGGTCACTTTTTTAATAAAAAAAGGACGATTTCTCGTCATCTATCTAAACACAAATATGTGTAATTTTTATATATTAATCGCTACATATAGTAGCGTTTTTGCTGTATGTAAACTAAGCATTTAGCTTAGACAATATCTATATTACTATATTGATTTTGGAATACAACAACAAATTAACGTTTTTTTGATGTTTTTTAACGAAACCGCTTACACATCTAGTTTGGATTCTACGTTTATCTTATAGACTACTGTTTTAACTACCTTATCAAATAATGATTGTTTATCATTCTTGTTTTTATATACTGGCATTTGTTTGTTTTCCATGATAGCGTTTAAAGATTCAGTGAATCTAAAGATAAACAAATCATAGGCTTTTTCAATAGAACTGTTTTCCATGTTTATTTGAATGTTAATCATTTCAGCTATTTCTTGCATACTGAATGATTTCTTAAGAATAGTTACCGCAATAAAGTAAGCTAGGTGTTCTTTAGTGTAGTGTTTCTTTTCAGGTCTTTTAACAATTCCTATTTTTACATAGTTATTGATCATTGAACTTGTTACAAATTTTTCATTATGAAAATATAATTGGCCTAGTTCATCGTTCAAGTAAGTTAATACTTGGTCCATGTATAAATCAACGTTTGGAAGTTGTTCCCATGTAGGTAATTCGAATTTCATATTGTTAGTGTAACATAATTTTAAATATTATCAAATCTAGTAATTAATTCTAGATTAATTGACATTTAATACTATATGCATTACATTATAGTTATGGTAAAAATAGTAACAGATAGTTCAACATTGTATTCTAGTGAACAAGGTAGAGAAAAAGGCATTAATGTGGTGCCTTTGCATGTTTCTGTTGGTGGTAAGTCTTATAAGGACTTAGATGAGCTAACAGGCAGTGGACTTTTAGAATTGATTAAAAAGGGTCTAATTCCTCAGTCTTCACAACCTTCTATTGGTGAGAAGATTGAAACTTATAACAAGTTGGCTAAGGATGATGAAGTAATTGATATCGCTATGGCAGGAGGTTTGAGCGGTACTTACAATTCAGCTTTAACAGCTAGGGAAACATGTGATTATCCTAGTAAGGTTCATGTGATTGATTCTTATACTTTGTGTGGTCCTCATCGTTTGATTGTTGATACTGCAAAACAAATGGCAGATGAAGGCAAGAGTGCAGATGAGATTTTAAAGATGGTAGAGTATGCAAGGGATCATGAGCATTCTTATTTGGTACCTATTGATTTTGATTTCCTTGAAAGAGGTGGTCGTGTTAAAGGTTTTGTGGCTAAGATTGGTGGCTTATTAAAACTTACTCCAGTTATGAGAAAGTGTGAAAAGGGCCAGGGTCTTGAGAAGTTTCATGTTGCGCGTACTTCTAAGAAGGCTTGTAGTGAGATTATTGGTGATTTGCTTAAGAAACATGTAGATAGTACTTATCGTTTTTCAGTTTCTCATGCAGACAATAAAGAGATGGCTGATTTGTTTGTGGCCAAGTTAAAGGAAACTTTTGAGGGTTGTGTTGTTGATGAGTATGAGCTTTCAGCTTCATTTATTACTCAGGGTGGCCCAGGCTGTGTAGCATTACAGTGTGTTAAGGTTGGATAGTTCACCTCTAAGGTTGGTTTCCATTTGTTGTTTTATTTGTTCAATAGATAAATCTTGACTAAATAAATAGTATAGTTTGGTGACAGCTGCTTCAGTTGTCATGTCATATCCCGATAGTGCTCCAGCTTCTTTTAGGGCGCTGCTTGTTTGGTAGGTGCCTAAAGAGACGCTTCCGTGAGTACATTGGGAGCATACAGTTACGATGGTGTCGTTGTCGAAGGCTCTTTGTAGCATTGGTAAAAGATCGTCCTTGTAGTTAGGGATGTTACCACTGCCAAAGGTTTCAATGACGATGCCTTTTAATTTTTCTGTTAGTACTGATTCAAATAGTTTTAGTTGGATTCCAGGGAAGATTTTGATTACTCCTATTGGAATCTCTTTTAGTTTGTGTAGTTTGAATTCTTTGTTGGTTTTAGGTAATAAGATCTTATCATTAATTTTTATATCAATACCTACTTCTCCAAGTAATGGGTAGTTAGGTGATACAAAGGCTTGTAGACCACTTGATGATTCTTTGATTGATCTATTGCCTCTTAATAGTTTGCCTCCAAAGTATAGGCATACTTCACTGATATCGTCTCTTGCAGCAATTATTAATGAAGTTATTAGATTATCTTTAGCATCATTTCTTATTTCACATAATGGAATTTGTGATCCTGTAAAGATTACTGGTTTGTTGATATTTTCTAGCATAAAAGACAGAGCACTAGCGCTATAGCTCATAGTGTCAGTACCATGTAGTATTACAAAACCATCATAGTAAAAATAGTTATCAGCTACCATTTGAGCTATTTTGTTCCATTCGTTTACTGAGATGTTTGATGAATCTAGGATAGGATCCATTACTTTGATATTCCAATTAGGTAGTGATGGATCGTGTAGTTCTTCCATTTTGTTTAAATTATTTAAGAATGATGTCATTTCAGGAGCATAGCCATGTTC
>CAKUTY010000033.1 GCA_934692455.1 uncultured Erysipelotrichaceae bacterium | reverse complement strand
TGGTTCTATATGATCCCATGGATGCTTATATATTTCTAATGCGCCATATTGTAATGGAGTTGACGTATTAGTGATTGTTTGTTGTGCAAACAAGGCCATTTTCTTAACAAGCTTTTTATTAGCTAAAGCATAGCCAAGTCTAAATCCGGTCATTGCGTGAGATTTAGAATAGCCATTAACTAAAACTAAACGTTCTTTAATATTCTTTTCGCTTAAGAAAGAATGATGAACTTCTCCTTTATACACTAAACGATCATATACTTCATCAGAAATGATATAAGTATTTGGATGTTTTAGTGCAATCTTACAAATACTTTCAACTTCATTTTTAGAAAACATAGAACCCGCTGGGTTGTTTGGTGAGTTTACTAAAATACACTTAGTTTTATCGTTTACTGTTTCATCTAACTTTTCAATATTCAAACTTAAGTCATAATTTAAATCCACTACCTTGATGACAGCTTCAGGTTCAGCTAAAGCTATATTACTTGGATAACTCAAATAATATGGCGAAATAATGACAACCTCATCTTTTGGTTCTAATAAACAAGAAAGCGCAAAGTAACTAGCTGGTTTAACACCAGGGGCAATCATCACCTCATCGCCTATATATTCACAACCGTATATATTGTTTACATCCTGTGCTATCGCATCTCTTAATTCTTTAATTCCTTGGCTATTAGAATAATGTGTTTTTCCTTCTAACATAGCCTTGTATATGCCATCAATTACATATGTTGGCACTTTCATATCTGGCTCACCAACGCATAAAGATACAATATCTTTGCCATCTTTAATCATTTCGTCAGCTATATCGCTGTATTTATGATTCAATGCCTCTTTGACATCACTTGTAAAATGCATATCTCCCTCTTAATTCTTTAATATTCAAGAATTTTTTAGCCTGTTTCTTAAATGAATCCAAATCTCCAGAAACATAAAATTCAACATTAGGCTCTTTACAACAATCATTATTAAGTTCATCAGCCAAAATGACACCACTATTAATTAATTTAACTTTATGATCAAAATACTTATCAATCTTTTCACTCAACAAAGGATAATGGGTACATCCTAGTATCAAAGTATCAATGCCCTTTTCTTTTAACCCCTTAAGATATTCATCAATCGCTTCATCCATTTCCAAAGTATCAATCATATCTTTTTCAATCATAGGGGCAAATTTAGGACATGCTTGTTCATATACTTCATAGTCACTTAATTCTTTTTTAAACGCATGAGTATTAACAGTGGCACTTGTCGCAATTACCCCAATTTTATTATTAACAGTAGCTTTTTTAGCACCCAAGGCAGCTGCCTTAATGATGCCTACTATTTTCATATCATAATTTTTAACCAATTCACTTAAAACAGTAGAACTAATAGTTCCACAAGCTCCAATAATCACATCACATCCTTTAGACGCAAGAAAATCGATATCGTCCTTGCCATATTGTCTTAGGGTTGCTATATCCTTATCACCATAAGGTACTCTAGCTGTATCACCAAAATAAACAATTCTATCAAACGAATTATTTTTTAAAATTTCTCCTAAAACACTTAGACCGCCAAGTCCACTATCGAATATCCCTAATACCATCTAAAGTTTGTTCACTAACTCCTTAAAAATTCTTCCACGCTCTTCAAAATTCTTAAACTGATCATAACTTGAGCATGCAGGTGATAATAATACTACATCACCTTTTTTAGCTATGCTTGTTGCCTTATCTAAAGCCTCATCCATAGTTTCACACACAATCGCATCATCTTTTAACTCAGCCAATAGATGTTTTGTCTCACCAAAAGTAATCAAACATCCAATCTTATCAACTTCATTCTTTAGTGCATCGAATCCGGTGTGTTTATCATGACCACCAGCTAATAGAATAACCGGCTTATCAAAAGATCTTAAGGCAATAACTGTACTATCAGTATTTGTACCCTTTGAATCGTTATAATATTTAACACCATCTACTTCCTTTACAAATTCAATACGATGTTCAACACCCTTAAATGTTGTAATGACTTTGTTGATAATCTCAACACTAGCGCCTAATTTATAAGCTAAACAAGCAGCCATCATCGCATTAGCTAGATTATGTTTGCCAATAATCTTTAAGTCATTTTTATCAAATAATTCTTGGTCAAATAGATAAACCTTATCACCTTTTAAACATAAATCAGCTTTTTTGTCTAATGAGAAAGTAACAACTTTACACTTAATATCCTTACAATAATCTACACAGTTCTCATCATCAAGATTCAAGATGAACCAATCATCACCACTCATATTCTTGTACACCAAAGTCTTTGCCTTATAATAATCATCTAATGTATCAAAATAATCTAAATGATCTGGTGTTAAATTTGTAATAACAGCACACTTAGGATGGAAAGATGGTGCTCCTAATAATTGGAAAGCACTAATTTCTAACGCAATACGTGCATCTTCATCCTCATGTTCAAATACTATTTCACTTAAGGCAGTGCCAATATTACCACAGGCATAAGATTTAAATTCCTCTTTCAATATTTCATAAACTAAAGTAGTAATTGTCGTCTTACCATTAGTACCTGTAATAGCAGCTACCTTATAATTCTTCGCATAATTTAAAGCTAATTCGATTTCAGTAATAATCGGTATCTTCTCCTCTTCAAAAAAGACCACTAGTCTATTTGAATAAGGGATACCTGGATTCTTTACCACAAAGTCATAGGTATCATTAAATAAACAATCAGGATGACCGTTATCATAAACAGTTATACCTAATTTCTCCAGTTCTGATTTCTCTTTAACTTCTTTCGCATCAGTTAAAGTCACATCAAAACCTTTCTTATTAAGAAGCTTACAAGCCCAATAGCCGCTTCTTGCACAACCAATAACTAAAACCTTTTTCATACTTTATAAGTTTACCACCATACGCAAGTGGTTTAGAATGAAAGTATGTATTTAATTTTATTAGTATTACTTGTTATTATCATTATTTGTCTTTTTCTTATTAAAGAAACTTTTGTAAGAAATGATAAATTAGATACAACACCTGCTTGGTATGAATATATCAACGCTAATCAAGAAGGTAGAGAATATATCTATTCTTTAAATCCCGAAGACTTATATATTAATTCTTTTGATAATCTAAAACTACATGCCCTATTCATCAACAACAATACCAACAAGACTATCATTTGTGTTCATGGTTATAAGGCCAAGGATGGTCTTTATGATTTTGGGATGTCTGCTAAGTTTCTTAATAGTCTTGGCTACAACCTTTTATTTGTAGATAATAGAGCTCATGGTTTATCGCAAGGTAAATATATTGGCTTTGGTGTCTTAGATTCTATTGATGTTAATTCTTGGGTTGATTATCTTGTTACCAACATGAATCAAGAAACCATCATCTTGTATGGAATGTCGATGGGTGCTGCTACGGTTTTAAACACAGATTCGAGCCCATCAGATTCGAGCCCATGTTCGAGCCCATGTTCGAGCCCAGTAAAAGCCATCATCGCCGACTGCGGTTTTGCCTCAGGTTATGATGAAGTAGCTTATCAAATCAAGAAGATGTATCACCTTCCATCTTTTCCATTAGTTCCTATATCTAATATTCTTTTAAAATTATTAGCTAAATATTCACTTAAAGATAAAAAAGCTTATAAATCAATCAAAAACTACAAAAATAATCTTTTAATCATCCACGGTAGTAGAGACCATTTTGTCCCTACTAGTGATGCCTATAAGATATTTGAAAATGCGACCTGTAAGAAGAAATTATTAATAATTAAAGATGCAAGCCATGCCAAGAGTTATTTAAAAGATACCAAGCTTTACGAAAAAACGGTAAGGGAGTTTTTAGATGAAATTGGTTAATTCCTTATTAACAATCATGTTTCTAATTCAACCGCTTTCTATCAAAGATGAATATGATTTAATCATCAATCAAATGTCATTAAGAGAAAAAGTAGGTCAAATGTTTTTTATAAGACTTGAAGCACTAGATCCTGACTATATTAGCGATGAATTAAGCGGCAAGTATATCAAACACGACATCTTAAATGATGAAATGATAGATACATATAATGAGTATCCATGTGGTGGTATAGTGCTTTTTGCGAAAAATTTAAATGATGATAGACAACTTATCACCCTTACAAACAACATTCATAATCTAAATAATAGACCTTTAATTTGTATCGATGAAGAAGGAGGCGTTGTTTCAAGAATTGCCAACTCAAATAAATTTAGAGTTAAGAAAACGCCCAACAGTAATACCCTAACAACATATGATGATGCCTATATGCAAGGATATTATATCGGTTCTTATTTAAAGAAATATCATATCGATATTGATTTTGCCCCAGTTGCCGATATCAACTCAGATTCTCAAGATAACATCATAGGCGAAAGATCTTTCGGTAATAATCCAATTCTAGTTTCAACCATGGTCAATGCCTTTATTAGTGGTCTACATGACAACAATATCATCGCCTGTACTAAACATTTTCCAGGTCATGGTAATAGTAAAGATGATAGCCATTTAAATGAGGTTAATATTGAAGATACTTTAGAGATGTTAAAGGAAGAAGAGCTAGTCCCTTTTATCAACAACCTAGATATTTCCGATATGGTTATGATTGGTCATATTAAAACACCAAATACCACAAATGATGATTTACCAGCTTCTTTATCAAAAGAAATTATTACAGATATTTTAAGAGATACTTATAAATATGATGGCCTTGTGATTACTGATTCATTTGAGATGGCAGCCATCACTAAATACTACACAAACCAAGAAGTTGCTCTAGGCGCAATTGATGCTGGAGTCGATATTTTGTTGATGCCGGAAAACTATAAAGAAGCTTTTGACACCATAATACAAGCAATTAATACTAATCAAATCAAAGAAGAAAGAATCAACGAATCAGTTAAAAGAATTTTAAAACTTAAAACTAAGTACAAACTTATAAAACCGTACTCAATTATCTTTTCTAGTGATATTTACTTTAAGAAAGAAGACTAATAAAGTAAAGGAGTCCCCGCAGGAACTCCCTTGGTCGCAAGCCTTTTCAGGTTTCTGCAACTCGATCACTGCCCATATTAGACAACAATAGTTCATCTTTGTCAATCTTTACTGTAGTCATCTTTACTGTAGTTATTGTGGCTTTTCTATAAGAGAGTCATATTAAAATCATCAATTTAGGTGAATGCTTTTAAACTGCACTTTTTTATTATAAAGATGAAAAGAGACAGTATAGAAAGGAGACGCCTATGAATAAGAAAAGAACTGTCATTTGCTTATTTGTATTAACATTATTAACTATTGCTTTTACTCCTCTACACATCCATGGCGATACAATAACCTGTGATCACTGTCAAAACACAATCACATACAATCCCGATAATATTGTATGTGAAGGTCAATTTATTACTTGTGATGTATGTCAAAAAAGTACTTATGTTCCTGGTAATAAACATGATTATCATATTCAAAGTGAAACACCTGCAACATGCCAAGATGAAGGCACTGTTGTTGAACTATGTCGATATTGTCAGCATCGTAAACAAACAAATACTCCAAAGATAAATCATACTTGGAATATTATTGGTACAACACAACCAACATGTACTGCGGCTGGTATCAAACAAGAAGAATGCGCACAGTGTGGCCAAATTCGTAATAGTCCAATACCAGAACTTGGTCATATTTTTAGTGAAACAATAATTAAAAATCCTACTTGCACCGAAAATGGTTTAATACAAAAAGCATGTACAAGATGTGATGAATCTAGCAATATCACAACTAATGCTCTTGGCCATAATTTTGCTAGTTGGAACACTTATAAACCTGCAACTTGCATAATCCAAGGTGAAGAAGTAAGAACATGCTCGCAATGCAACAAGAAAGAGTCGAGAATCATTAACGCATTAGGACATAACTTCACAAACTGGAAAACCATAAAGAAAGTAACATGTACAGAAAATGGTAAAGATAGTCGTGCCTGCACTAGATGTAATAAAGAAGAAACTAAAACAGTCAAACTTCAGCGAATGGAAAACAATAAATGAACCTACTTGTATTGATGATGGCAAAGAAATAAGAACATGTTCACGTTGTAATAAAGAAGAAAATAATTCCATTACAGCACTAGGCCATGAAATGACTAATATGGAACTTAAGAAAAATCCTACATGTATTGATAAAGGATATAAACAAGCCCTATGTAAAAGATGTAATAAGGAACTTGGTGAAGATATAAATCCACTAGGTCATAACTACTCAGAATTTGTAGTCATCAAAGAACCTTCATTAAACCAAAAAGGTTATAAAGAAAAGAGGTGTACTCGATGCAACAATATCTTAAGAGAAGAAATTCCTGCTTTAACTTTTATAGAATATGCTAAAGAAAATCCAACAACAGTAGCATTAACATCAATTGCCATTATTGGAGTTTCTACAGCTAGCATATATTTCTTTCTAACCAAAAAAGCTGCCAAAAAAGGAGTCAAACTTATCGGCAAATCATTAGTCGCAAAAACAAGTAGAAAATTATTAAAAGAATTAGAAATAAAGACAATTGATCTTATCGCAACTGAAAATGAATATTCAAAAAGTTTAAGTGAAATGCTTAAGAAAATGCCAATGATTAAGTTCAACTTTGACAATATAGAAAATTATCAGGAATTAATAGAAGAACAAGATCCTGATTTAATCATCTTTGAATTATCAAACACAAGCATCAATGAAATTAATGAATTTGAGGATATTAAAGTTTTAGTTATTGGTTCAAATATTATCATTGATAATCACATTAAGGAATTAATTCAATTAAAGAAAGATAAGACAATAGTCAATTACACTACTTATGATAAAAACATGGCAGCCACTATTCTATTGCCATTATATAAACCAGAACTTGATATCGATAATAGTTTAGAAGGGCTAAGTCTTGTCCTATCAGCCTTTGGCCTAGAATGGGCAGCTAATATCTTAGATTTATTATCATCAGGAAAAGAAATTCATGATATTGTCAAAGAAGGAGATCCTGATTCAGTTGATAAATTAACGGTGCTTGCTGATGCATGTGCTATATTTGGAATAGATGGAGAAGTATTTGAAAGTATTGCCTCATATCTAGAAAAAATTAAACAAGGCAAGAGAAAGTTAGATGAGAATCTAAGTGAAAAATAACAATTTAAAAAGAGGCCTTCATATTGAAATATATACGAACTGCCTCTTTATTTTGAATTTAATAACATCAAAAGATGTTAAATATTCTTTTGTTTTTCCATGCAAAGCTAATAATGTAGAATTATTTATTACACTATTTTTAACTTTTAACATAGTTACAAATAATCTGCATATCAACTATGATTAGCTACAATATTATTTTTTTCATCCGCATATCATAAATGGATAAGCCCAATATGCCAGCCGCCAATAAAGCACATCCTGTCGCAGTAAAAATATTAATTGTTTCTTTTAATAATAAAGCACTAAAAACAACACTAAATACTGGCTCAAATAAACTAAAAATAGCCGCTTTGCTTGAGCCAATTTCCTTGACACCGAGGTTAAATAAAACACTAGCTAAATACGATGTGCCTAGTGCTGCAATTATCATTAGAACATAGGTCTTTAAACTTAAATCAATTATAATAATTGGTTTAAAAATATTAAAAACTAAGAAAAAAGCACTTACTATCGAAGATAAATAAAAGCAAAACACATAAGGATGCATATTTGCTAATTTTTCTTTATCTAAATAAAGTATAAAGAAAGCATAACTTATAGCAGAAATGAACGCAATTATTATTCCTTTAATATTATTTATATCGTTTATATCAACAAAGAAGGCAACACCAACTAAACACACAATTAAACAAATTGTTCTAAACTTTCCAATCCTTTCTTTGAATATCAAAGTATTAGCCAAGCATACAATAAAAGGATACATAAAATGTATGGTTGTAGTTGTACCAACGCCAACAAATGTATATGCCTCATATAAACAAGTGCCAGTTATCAATGAACCAAACAAACTAATAATTAACATTTTTTTAAACTCTTCAATTCCGATTTTTAAACTTATACCATTCTTTTTACAAAGAACTATAAATACCGGAACACAGAAAAAGTTTCTAAAAAAAGTCATATTCAACGCTGTATTACCAAATAAATACGACATTGAAGCAAAAATTGGAGCTATCCCAAAAATAACAGCGGAGGAAATAGTGAACATAATTCCTTTATTATTCATCTTTCCTCCGTTTTTTAATTAATATGTGGTAAATTTTTCAACCGTTTTATTGTATTTTTCTATTTCTTTATTAGGATCTGGATATATCATTTTTGCCAATCCCACATACAATAAATCAACAGCAGTTAGTTGCCCATATCTTCTGAATAAGGCAGATAAACTTGCATCACTTACCGCAATATTTGGAACACAAACACAATAATCAGATAAACCTTTTAATCTACTAGAAGCAACTTTCGTAATGCTTAAAATTTTAATTTTTCTATATTTAGCATGCTTAGCTGTTGAAACCACTCTTGAATGACTACCATCAAACGAAACAACTATCAGTAGATCTTTTTCATCTGCTTGAATCAAATTTTGAACACCATAGTTATTATCTTCTAAAAAAATACACCTTTTACCTAATCTCATTAGCTTGTGCTGTAAATCTCTAGCAGAAAGTACGCTCGAGCCTAACGCAAAGAAATAAATAACGTTAGCATTTTTTATCGCTTCTATAGCATCCATTAATTTATCAACAGGATTTATATCTAATGTTCCTTTACAAACAGCATTTATACTCGCAAGCATTTGTTGTCGCATGTCTTCGTAGCTATTATCCCAACTTAATTTGTCCTCAATAGAGTATTTATCAGCATCCTTTTCTTGATTTACTACCTCTACTAATAAATATTGCTTAAGTTCTTTATAGTTGTTTAATCCTAATTTTTTTGAAAATCTCGACATAGAAGCTGTTGATGTTCCTATTAGATCAGCGACCTCTTTAACAGATAAATCAATTACTTTTTTTGGATTATTCAAAATAAATAATGCAATTTTCTTTTCATTTTCACTACATTCAAGAAGTATATTCTCAATATTTGCGAGTATATTAATTCCCATATTATTCCCTCAATTATATTTACCTATTATTACTATACCAAAATTCCTAAATAGCTCAAAACGATACCACCTAATAAGTACATTATAATTAGGGTTAATGGTTTGAAATGTTTCTTTTCAATTAGCCACCAAGTAAATAGAGTAAATGCTAAAGGTAAACACATCGGCATAATACCATCTAATACGCCTTGTAATGTGGTAACATTTTCAGTCCCTTGAGTAACCCATGAAAAGCCTAACTTTACGGAAACATTTGTAGCAGCAAATGATCCAACAACCATAAACGCAACCAAATTTGCTGCATCAATAATCTTTCCTAAAGTACCTGATTCTTGTAATTTAGTAAAGAAAGAAGCACCTTGTTTATATCCCCAGAAAATTCCAGTCCATCTAATAAAGATATTTACGCCTGCCATTATTAACAAGAACAGAATAGGAGCAAACGTATTGCCATCTAACGCAAGTGCACAAGCAACACCAGCTACAACTGGTCTCAATGTACCATTATATAAACCATCGCCAATCGCTGCTAAAGGACCCATGAGTGCCGTCTTGACCGCTGAAACAGCATCTCTTGTAACCTCTTTAGTTAGAACGATTTTCTCTTCGATAGATACACAAATGCCAATAATCCATTCGGCCATTATTGGATTTGTTAAGAAATATTCATTCAAATATCTTGTTAAAACTTCTGATCTTTCTTCATCCGTATCATAATATTTTTCTACTACAGGTGTAATGGCGCAAGTCAAACCTAAAGATTGCATTCTATCAGGACAATTGACTGTACGAATCCAATATGATCTAAAGAATATTTTCCATAAATCACTTTTTGTCAATGGTTCAAATTCTTTATTTTTATTCACTTCACTCATGCTTCTTCTCCTTCGTTTTTACTTAAGTTAGCATATAAGAAAGCTAAAGCTAGAGAAACAATTACTGTTCCAATAATACTCACATGCAAGAATGCTGCCAAGAAATAGCCGATAAATAGTAATGGTAACAATTTTCTTGACTTAAGCATTGTTAATAACATTGCGAAACCCACAGCAGCAAGTAAACTACTTCCGACGCCAAACGCATCAATTAATTTTGTTGGCATCATTTCTACAGCAGCACTTACTATATCAGCGCCAAAGTATACGGCAACAAAAGTTGGTATTACATATAGAAGATTAATGCAAATTAAACCAATAATTGGAGTTCTTAGCAAGCCTTTAACATCACCCTTTGCAGCTGGCTTATCGCCTAAGTGAGCCAATGGAACACCTAACACGCTAAATCTAACTGTTGACATAAACTGGCCGAAAACAGCAACTGGTACCGATAACGCTATTGCAACTTCAGTTGGGACATGGCTTGTAATACATAAAGCTGTCGCAATCGCAGACGCCATAGTTACATCAGGAATCTCGGCGGCTCCAACAATAACATTAGACAAGAACATCAATTCAATAGTTGCACCTATATACAAACCTGTTTGAACATCACCTAGCAATAAACCTACCAATGGTCCTGTAATGATTGCACGTGTCATTTGCCATTGTAGTGTTAATTCATCCGATATACCTATAACTACAACAAGTGTAGTTATTATTGCAGCATATAACATATCCTTTCCTCCATAATTGTTATATTTTATTTATTTTAATGTCATTTTAGAGAAATCTAAATTTGGTGCTTTATGAGATGGAACCAAGCGAAAATCGAGTTTGATTCCCCTTTTTTCAATTTCTTGGAAACCTTTTAAGGAATCTTCATCAACAAACAAGCATGAGTGTACTTCGGTGCTGTTATCTTTGTGAGCTGTATGACCTATGTTGATGTTCTCAATTATTAAGCCCCCATCCATCAGTTTGATAGCATCTTGTGGACAACTAACAATCACGAATAATTTCGATAAAGAAGCTGGTTTCTTCCCTTTTAAATATTCAATACCTTCTTCTACAGTCTTAATTGTTACTTTCATTGTAGGTACAGTCATCTTTTGCATCATACTTGCCAATTCATTTTTAGCTAGTTCGTCATTACACAAAACGATTTCAGAGCATCCAACATAACTAACCCAAGTTACTCCTACTTGTCCGTGAATAAATCTATCATCAATTCTTAAAAACATAATTTTACATCCTCACAATAACGATTTTAATTCGCCAAATATATCTCTAATGCCTGTTTTCCCAATTTCCAACAAAGCATCACTTAGCTCAGATAATTGAACTCTATCTCTCATCATTGATAATTCCAATAGCATTGGTAGGTTCGCTCCTGTAATAGCAAGCAATCTGTCTCTATTTTCTAAAGCAACAACCGCATGACTAGGACTTCCTCCGAACAAATCTAATAGAATAACATTCCCATCACATTCATTTAATTCTTTTAATGCGCTCTCAATTTTCATTTTGATCGATTCAGCACTCTCAATATCTGTTACTTCAACCGTTTTTACACATGGCTGTTCTCCCGTAATCAGTTCTAAACTTTCAACCATTGATTTTGGCCAACTACCATGGCCAGCTATTACAATTCCAATCATCTTTACTATTCCTCCATTAGACGATGCCATTCATCCATAAATTCTTTTACCTTGTTATACAAAACAGGTTCTGACATTTTTCTATTTTCTTTGAAATATGTTCCTACGATAAACGCATCAACATATGGCATAAAATCTTTTAAATTTTCTGTTGTTGTTCCGCTTCCCATTA